>JAWOIK010000166.1:0-7493 GCA_046484705.1 Ignavibacteriaceae bacterium
AATGTAGGCCACCAGGTTATTCATTAACAAACTGATTTCAGATGCATTCTGCGGCGGTATATATACACTTTCCCCGGTTTGCTGATTTTTTAACTCTGTTCCTGGAAGTTTACGCAAAATGGGAATACCTCTGTTAAACGGGACTGGGGATATGTTCCCGAGTATGTTAAGGTAATGTGGAAGATGTTAAACATCAATGTTCCTGATGATTATGTGATTTGTTCAGGTGAAGCACATTCACTTCAGGAGTTTATTGAGAAAGTTTTTCTTGCCTTAAAACTTGATCCGGTGAAATATGTAAAAACCGATAAATCTTTATTCAGACCTGTAGAACTTGAAACAATATATGGCAACCCGGCAAAGGCTAAAAATAAACTTGATTGGACTTACACAATGTCATTTGATGAACTTATTGAGAAGCTCATAGAAGATGAAATTAAGTATGCTGAGTGGCTAAAAAATCATAAATAGTATTAAACTTTAGTTTTCTTCCGATTAATTACTATGCCTATAAACAATCCAATGAAGGTTAACGAACTTAATGTAAGTGAAATATATTTTGAAATTACAAAAGATTCCGGCAGATAAGTAAACTCTATTGCATGCTCACCTTCAGGCACAATAATCCCTCTGAAACCATGATTAACTTTATAGATTTTTGTCTCAACACCATCTATTAAAGCTTTCCACCCAACCGGTACATAATTATCGCCAAGAAACAAAAAATTATTTCCACTGGCTTTCGCCTGAATAACTATCCTCTCATCTTCATATTTTATTATTTCAACAGATGCAGTGCTGTCTGGTTTATCCACGGAAATTGTTTCATCTGTAAGATATGCAACATCTAACGGATCAAATTGATTGTTCTTCACTGCATTAATAATATCAATGGCCGATTTACTTTCAACACGATTTACAAAATATACTCTTGGTAATGCTGATTTGTTTTCATAAAGATAAGACTTATCATTAGCAAACTTCAGCTCAAGATCCGGCATATTAACTTCATTATCCAGAATTATATACTTGGTGTTCAACATTCTCCAAAAAGTAGGATTTGCAGGACTGCCCATTACATCCATATAATCCTGATATGCACGTGGTTTTATTCCGGAATAACCATATAAATCCTGTTTCAGAAAATATGCATTGAAATTTGAATTCTGGTTAACAGAACCCATTGATCCATCCTGTTTGAGATTAAGAACGCGATAAACAGAATTATGTTCAAAACTTTCAATTGCAGAAATGTAATCCGGTTTTGCAAACATATTATCAAGCTTTGATTTTTCAATATAGGTTTCACCGCGATGATTTATTCTGAACAAGTCAATCAATGAGAAGAGAATAATTGCAATTACAAGAATATCTTTACTCAGAATATGTTTTATATAGAGAAAGGACAGCCCAAAAACAGCTCCTGAAAAGAAAAATGCAAGTCTGAAATCACTAACAAACATATCTGCCATATAACTGTGAATTGGTTGAAGTTGCGTTCCTCTTTGTCCGGATTCAATTATTCTTTGTGTGAACCAGGTTATTAAAGAGCTTTCCAAAACAAAAGAAATAATAAAGAGCACACCGAATCCAATTGCTGCAAATTTAATTATTGATTCAACCTTTTTATCAGGATTTTCTTTATGATGAATTATTCTAAGCAGTCCAAGTCCTGCTAAAACCGGAAAACTCATTTGTACAATTACAAGAATCATTGAAGGTACGCGGAATTTATTGAAGAACGGGAAATAGTAAAACATTAAATCATATAAAAATGGGAATGTTCTTCCGAATGAGATGAACAATGCAACAACCGATAATAATGTTAAAAATTTAACAATTGGATCTTTCCAGTTTACAATCATTGAAAATAAAGCCAGGAAGAAAATAATCACTCCCATGTACATTGCAATATCTACAAATGGCATCTGACCAAAATAAGTATTTACTTCTACAGGCTGATTTTGTGATAATGGTCCCTGGTAAATAGATTTACCGAAACCATAATAAGACGGAATGATAAATGTCAGAACCTCACCTGGCGAAAAAGACCAGTTAGTTGCATACTGATAAAAATCGGACTCACTTTTTGCTGATGTTTGTGTTTCCTGTTCAAGAACACTTTTTGTTCCCCGTGTTGATGCTGGCGTGTATTCGTAAATCTGAGTTAGATTATCAATCTGAATTCCTATTGCAAAAATCATGGCAATTACAAAAACACCGATAGATTTTAATGTCTGGTTTCGGAGCAGTAAATCCTTTTTAATTAATGCGTGGGAGAAATAAAAAACAAAGTATATCCCGATTGCAAACAGAGTGTAGAAAATTATTTGAACGTGCCAGCCTTTGATAAAAAGATAAAGTATTATTATCAATAAAAAGAAATCCACAATTCTGATCTTTTTTTGGAAATTGAATAACAGAAGAAATAAAAGTGGATAAAAAGCAAGGGAAGTTAACTTTGTAACATGTCCAATATACAGAAAAACTACTAACCCCGTACTCAATCCAGCCGTTAAGCCAACAAACAGGCTAATCAACTTATCTTTTGTTCTGTTATAAAAAAAGAAAAACATAGTATAAGCCATAGCTATCAGATAAAAGGACCACTGAATATAATCATTAGAAAATGGCACCATAAAAACAGACTTAATAAATTCATGTGCTCCCCAAATCAGATTAAACTTCCACTTATCATCACCAGTCCGAAGAGCATACGAAGGCATTCCACAAAATACATATGGATTCCAGAGAGTATAACCTTCTCTGTCTTTCTCCAGATAAGTATCCATACTTCCAATCGAAACAATATCTCCTGAAAAGAAAGTTTTTCCTCCGAAGTACAAAGGATTAAGAAATATTAAAAAAACAATTAGTATAACAAGTAACAATAATGGAAGCAGGATCTTTGGGGGAATAATGCCGGTTAGAGAAAAGTTAGAAAAAAAACTTTGATTAACCTTTTTGGGGGCAGTGCCTTTTTTTGATTTTGCCATTTTTATTTTACTGGAATATTGGAGATTATATCTGCTCAAATTTAAGAAATTATTAAGTACTTTAATAACAGTAATTTTTAATCTTTATGAAAACAACATATAAGCAATTTTTAATTTGATTTACAATTCAATACAAATATTTTTCGAATAAGATAGTTAAGCAATATGTTTAAAACCCTCATCTTCATCAAATCAATCCTAATAAAACTGTTTGGGAAGAAGCGATACTTAAAAATTGTCAGCCGGACTTATTTTCAGCTTGATAAACTAGGTCTGTTAAAATATTTCGGGCAGGAACTTCATGATATCTTTTATCTGGATAGGTTTATCAGGGAAGGCTCTGTCTGCATTGATATAGGAGCAAACCTTGGTTACTATACGGTACCACTATCAAAATTAAGCGGCAATTCCGGTAAAGTATATGCTGTAGAGCCTGTCCCTGCTTTTGTTGAAGTTTTGAAATACAATGTGTCAGCATTGGCAAAATCAAATGTTGAAATTATGAATTATGCCCTGGGTGAAAATGATGGTGAAATACTTACAATGGGAACACCAATAGTTGACGGAATATTCAGACACGGGTATACTAAAGTAGTTGAGGATGATGGCTTTGAATATTCAGATAAATACTCTGTTGAAGTAAAAAATCCCGGCAGGATTTTCGGCAGCCTCAACCAAATAAATTTTTTAAAGTGTGATGTGGAGGGTTATGAAAATCATATTATTCCACTGATGTATGAAATAATTCAAAACCACAAACCGGTTATATTAATTGAATTCGGATCACCGGAGAATAAGAGACTAATAACTAATAAACTGATTAATCTTGGTTACGAGGTTTATTCAGTCAGCAAAACCGGGTTAAATAAAGTAGCCAATCCGGGGGAGTCTGTCTCTGAAACTTTTAATTTCTTTTTTATTCCTGATCAACTGGTTCCTTCTGTGCAATAAATGTAATTCCGGTCCCGGTTTTATTTTTAGCTTTAAAATCCAGATTCATAAAAGCTAATGTGAACGGAAAAGTAAAAAGGTAATAGACAGGCAACAGCAAAAGAGATAGCTTTGAGTAATTAACCATTAGTATCGGATACTTGATTCCGTATCTCCATGCCTTTTCTCCCCAATATCCATATGTATAAAATGTATCGAATGTTTTGAAGCCAAACGGATGAAGTTTTTCTTCAAAATCCTCAATTGAATAACCATCCCGTGCATGCTCACCGACAAAACTTTCATCGTTGTCATGATAAACATCGCTTCCACCATAAATTGAGGGTGTATTAATTAATAAATATCCGCCTGGCTTAAGAGCTCTGTAAAAATTATCAAAAACTTTTACATCGTCTTCTATGTGTTCCATAACGTCAACTGTAACAATCAGATCAAACTTTTCTTTATGTTCAATTTGTGTAAGATCTTCAATTCCAAATTTTACATTATGTTTACCGATTTTCCTGAAGAAAACCATACAATCATTTATCCAATCCCGTTTAACATCAACGGCGTAAATTGAACACGGATTAAGATTATTCAGCATAAAGTAAACATATTGACCGTAGCCTGTTCCGGCATCATAAATATCAATTTGATTATTGCCGAACATTTTTCTGATTCGTTTTAATTCGCGTCTTACATACCAGGACCTGAGAAACATCAGATCAAGAATTTTGTAAAACAAAATCCTGAAATAAGGATGAAGTTTTATTATTCGTGCAAATATATTTTTTACGGGATCGTAGTACATAAAATTAAGTTCAAGTTGAAGTTCATTTTCAAGTTTGCCTGCTGCGGATCGATTTTGGTTTATGAGTTAATTAACTCGTACATACCTTTTACAAAATTTTTCCAGGAGTATTTTTCTTTTAACTGATTCATATTAATTGTGAATTCAAATTCTCTTTCTTCACTATAAAATCTGATAATCGCATCTGCCAAAGCATTTGGATTTTCCTTTTCAACAATATATCCTTCCTGTCTATCCCTTATTACTTCGGATATGCCGCCCACATCTGTTGCAATTACTGCTTTCTCAAAATTAACTGCAACCTGAACTATTCCGCTTTGTGTTGCGCTTTTATAAGGTAATATAACCGCATCAGCAGCCGAAAAATAGTATTTAACATCAGCAGTTGGAATAAAATCATTTTTCAAAACTATGGAATTCTGAAGATTTGCTTTATTAATCAGATCCAAATATTTCTGTTTATCAGAATAAAACTCACCGGCGACGACTAAAGTAACATCCATATTCCTGCGAACAATTGCCAATGCTTCAATAAGCGTATCAAGTCCTTTATAATCCCTTATAAATCCGAAAAAGAGAATAATTTTTTCATACATTAATTTTAGCTTTTCACGTGCGTGTTTTTTAGAAACATTCTGACCAAAAATAGAAAAAATTGGCAGAGGAAGTACTTTGGTTTTAGCATTATTGATAATTGTTTCCAGATCATTTTTAACCTGTTCAGAAAGCAAGACAAAATAATCCATTTTCTTTAGGAAGAACTTCGATAGAAGTAAATCACCCGGACGTTTTTCATGAGGAATGATATTATGACAGATAGCTAAAAGTGTGATATTCTTTTTTTTCAACCTTCCGGCTATAATCCCGTAACAAGGTGCAAAGAATGGCAGCCAGTGTTTGAAGATAACCAAATCTGGATTTAAAGTAATAATATGTTTTGCAACTTTTAGCCAGTTAAGCGGATTAATTGAATCCAGAATTACTTCGGACGGAATTTTATTTGATGAATCTTCTTCTTCCGTTTGAGATGTACCCGGAAAAAATATTTTGGGATATTGCCTGGAAAAGGTTATAACCTTAACATCATTTCGCTTTCTTAATTCCTTATACAGCAATCCGGCTGAATGTGCTATTCCACCACGCAATGGAAAAGCTGCAGAAATAATTACAATGTTCATTCAGCAACAATCTTTCTGCGTAATAATAAGAAATATTTAAAAGGAAAACTGATATTTGCCGTGATAAAAGTCTTCAATCTTTCTAAAATCATCTCAGCCTTTTTCTTTAATCACATATTCTTTGTCATCACGGATTTGATGAACAAGAATTTCACCCAAAAATCCAACTGAAAAGAACTGAACACCTACTATTATCAACAGCATACCAAGAAATAGCATTGGTCTGTTACTGAGGGGAATTCCGCTAAACCATAAGTAAGTAAGATAACCATTGACAATTAAACCGAATAGAAAAGATAATGCACCAAGGAATCCGAAAAAATGCATCGGGCGTTTAATATATCTTGTTAAAAATACAACAGTTATTAAATCTATAAATCCTTTAAAGAACCTGGAGATACCAAATTTCGTCTGACCGTACCTGCGGGGGTGATGTTTAACAGGTACTTCGGTTATTGTGTAACCCTGCCACTTTGCCAGAACTGGTATATACCTGTGGAGTTCTCCATAAACGTTTATATTATCTACAACTTCTTTTCTATATGCTTTCAATCCACAATTAAAATCATGTATCTTAATACCACTAAACACTTTAGTAACGAAATTAAAAAACCTTGATGAATATTTTTTAATGAATGGGTCGTGTCGGACTTTTTTCCAGCCGGAACAAAGATCAAAACCTTCAGAAAGTTTTGAAAGCAGGTTAGGAATTTCATTCGGATCATCCTGGAGATCCGAATCCATTGTAATAACCACGTCACCGGTAACATTCTGGAAGCCAATTTGAAGTGCGGCTGATTTTCCATAATTTTTTTGGAAACTTATATATTTAAACCTCCTGTCAGTTCTGCAAATTTCTTTTACTACTTCTAATGATTTATCGGTACTGCCATCATCTATAAAAATTACTTCATATGCTGTTTCAAGTGGTTTTATTGCTTTCCTGATTTCATTAGTTAAAGGAGTAACAGACTCTTGTTCATTCAAAAGCGGAATAATTAATGATATTTTTTTGAAAGGAATTCTGGCTTTTTGAGGTTCCGATTCTTTTGGCTTTTTATAGTACTTTCTGCGTCTCTGATAAAAATTTTTCTTCTTAGAAAATTTTTGTGAATCCCCTTCTGATTTTGTGGAGTGACCCGAATCTTGTGACCTTTCGCCTCCTGAAGTGGATTTATTACTGTTTTCTTCCAATTAATGTCCCTTTATCATAAAATAATGATCAAAAGTTAAGGCAATAAAGCGATAAATACAATCTCAGTAAAAATTAGACAGTATTGTATTTACTCACACTTGAAACTTTTCCTGTAATCCTATTGTTTTGAATCTTGACAATTTAGTATAGATTGAGTACGTTTGGTAAAGAATTTCAAAGAAAAAAGTATAAATTGGAAACTAAATGAGTACTACTGAAACACAAAAAATTCAGGAACTGACAAATAAAGAGTACAAATACGGATTTATTACGGATATCGAAGCTGATACACTTCCTGTGGGTCTCAATGAAGACATCATTCGCCAGCTTTCTGCAAAAAAAAATGAGCCCGATTGGATGACTGAGTGGAGATTAAAAGC
>JAWOIK010000302.1:0-5544 GCA_046484705.1 Ignavibacteriaceae bacterium
GTTGTTTTTATAGATTCCTGTTTTTGTCATATGTGTCCTTATCATTCCAACATACCTAAAACAAATAAAAAATATTGGTTGCCAAAATTACAGCGCAATAAAACTCGTGCTAAAGAAGTTAATAGAAAACTAAAAAAAGATGGCTGGACTGTTCTAAGATTCTGGGAACATCAAATCCATAATGATTTATCAAAGTGCATAAATAAGATCACATCAAAAATTTGATCATTGAACCAAAATAACAAAAGCCGCATGCATTAAAGATTATTTAATTAATTAATTTTTCCCCTGCCATTAACACATCACACACTATAAATCTATAATTGTACGTGCACTCTGGTACTCATTATAAAACAACGTATCACTCTCACGGAACTGCTCCATCATCGCATCCATCTGGTTCTTCAAAATAATGTCATTATCCTTAAACAAACTGCCCACCTCTTTACCCGCCGCAACACGCAAAGCAGTCCCTTCCTCCCTTACACCAAGCGCAGCAATATAATCATCAATCCTCGTCTGCAGACTCGTAAGCGTTGCCGCCGTAACACCGTAATCTGCAAGGTCCGCAATATTTTCATTCGCTGTAT
The DNA here is from genome assembly GCA_046484705.1 of Ignavibacteriaceae bacterium. Lineage (GTDB taxonomy): Bacteria > Bacteroidota > Ignavibacteria > Ignavibacteriales > Ignavibacteriaceae > JAGXRK01. The sequence goes on from JAWOIK010000302.1 coordinate 591, forward strand.
CATGTATTATCTGCGTATCCTTATCAAGCTCTGTATCCCGCAGTGCATACAAACTGCTCTTCGTTGCCTTGCCAATCACCGCCAGCTCAGTATTATTCGTCGCACTTCCAAGCGCCTTAAGTGCAGCCGCAACCGGCACCGCCTCACTTATCAGCGCATCCTCCTTCTGCTTTTTATCAGCAGCCTTCCCGGAAGTCGAAGTGCTTCTTGCCTGTTCCGTATCGGCAATCTGCACTATCAGATTCTTAAAATTTGTTATTGCGGTAGTAAGTGCGGGTATCGTAGCAGTCTTTGCTGCATTATTATCAAGCAGAGTTTCAACTGCTTTGTACATTGTGTACTTGTTTTCCAATCTGTCGTTCATATAAAAAGTCTCCTTTTTAGTTTTGGTTTGCATGCGGCTTCCGGGGGATGAAAAAACAGCACTCACCCCCAAAACCGCAGCGAAAATAATTGCTTGCTAATCGGCAACAAATAGAACAAAAAGACTATTTTTTAATCGAAAAGGGCATTAATTCAATGTAAACACACTTTTTTCCACTGCAAATTCACTTTTATTAAATGTAAATCCCCTTTTTGCCTATGTAAAAGTGCTTTTAACCGGCGTAAAACAACAAAATCCTTATGTAAAATCACATTTTGTCACTGTAAAATGAAATAATGTCAGTGTAAAAACACATTCTTTAAACCCAAATATCCAAAATGCACCTGCAAAAACACTTTTTGATAATGCATCACCCCATTTTTTAAATGTAAAAACAGTACAGACAGCTATTTTTAAGTTAAACCTCTGTTCGCTCTGTAACTACTCTGTTAACTCTGCGGTAAAAAAGGGAATAAACCACAGAGGAAGCCGAGAAGAAACAGAGGAAACGGAGTTGATGTTAAGAAATCTGGAGAAACAGTTGAACCACTTACGGTATTTTTCAAGTTGAATTGAACTATTGAATTTTTTACATCTTCATGACATTCTATAAAAATTTTTTAATTATTTTATTCGAAAACCTTAGGATTAAGTTATGTATAAGCCAATATTGAAGCTGCTTTTCGCTGTCACATTCTGCTTTCAGTTATTTCCCTAGGTATCGAATAAAGGAGAACCAGAAGAATTAGCATTAAAATATATGCAATCATTTAATAATGGTGATTGGAACCGGATTGCATCCTTAATACATCCGGATGCTTCTTGGGGTATTCGCAGCCTGATTGAGGCTTTCCCGGAGAATAAAGAATCCGATAAAGCCATAAAGATGATTTTAAATGAAAGTACTAAAGAACAAGCTGCATCATTATCAGACCAGGAGTTATTTGCAAGATTAATGCAATTTGCTGATCAGGCTAAAGGATTAACAGAAAGTATGGATAATGCCGAAACACGAATACTAGGAAAAGTTAACGAGGGGGAAGATACGTGTCATGTCCTTTGCAGAATAGAAACATCAGTGAAAGGTGTACCGTATCGCTATACTGAAGTAATATCTATGTCGAGGACACCAACTGGTTGGGGTACAATAATGAAGGGCGACTTAACAACTATGATTACTGCTTTAAAACAGAAATTTTCTAATCGTGAAAATTAATACAGGCGGAAAGTATGAATAAAATATTTTTGTTTCTTTTAGTTTTTACTTATCAGATAACAATTTTTTCACAGATTGAAATTCCAACCCGCGCAACAGATGATACAACGTACTTTATAATAGTTAGAGTAATGCCTGAACCAATCGGTGGTATTGAAGAACTATCATCTAAACTATACTATACTGAAGTGGCAAAGAAGTTTAATATTCAAGGGAAAATATCTGTACTTGCATATATTAATGAAGAAGGTACTGTTGATAGTGCAATGGTTTTACAGGGTCTTGGTTACGGATTAGATGAAATTGCCAGTGAAGCTGTATTTCAAACCAAATTTACGCCGGGAAAACAAGATGGAGTTAATGTTAAAGTTCAGTTAGTGATTCCAATATTCTTCAGACTATAACCGCAAATTCTGTGTATACTGTGCTAAAGATAAACATCAATGAAAATTCTTACTCAGCTCCAGCATTTCGATTGGCGGAATTTTTGGTCCTCGGCAGATGAACACTACCAGATTATTTTCGTGTGCGGAAACATAATCGTTTGTAAAAATACCGGGATGAATTTGAACATCATCAAATAATTGAGTCAGTCCTTGATAATCATGCTCATTATCTAATTGTAAAAGTATGCTTCCGTTAACTCTTTCTTTACTCCACAAATAATAATTGTTATGCGAACTTGCAGCGGGAGGAAGGTTAAACGGCTTTGCATAAAGCTCAATAGCACCAGCCTGTCCGTAGTTGCCTGCTGCAATAATCGTTTGCTTTTTATCTGTATAAGATAAACTGTTGTAAGCACTAACAACCAGTTTAACTTTTTCTTCCCAGCCGATTCTATCCGCAAGCAGTTGAGGTAAAGGCGGTTTCTTTCCTTTTTCAATCTCGGTATTTATACCAAGAAATTCTGTGTGCGCCTTGGCTGTTTCGTAATTAAAGTAAGGTAATATTAGCGGCAGTGCTAATGCTAACCCGGTAAACAGAAAAACAATAAGAACATATTTTAACCAGTCCGCACTATACTTGTTAATGATATTTGCAAAGAAAATTGCTCCTCCTGCAAAAGCTGCAGGATAGGCAAATGCCAGACGATCTGCTCTGCTCGTTCCCGATATCATCATAAACAGAAACAAAGCAATAAACAGCAGCGGGAGAAATCTGTATTCTTTATACTGTTTTGAAAATATGAAGTAAAATGCTCCTGCTAACCATATTGGAACAGTGGAAGGAGACATTTGCATTACCTGTCCCATTATAAAATCAAGAGGAGGTGTATAAATATTTTTGTCAACACTAATGTTTCTGTAGAACTCTAATGTGGGAAATTCATTCAATATCTGCCAGATTATGTTGGGGAGAAAAATTATAAAGGCAATAATTCCACCTATGACAAACCACCTGTTGAATATTAATTTCCATTTACCGGATAGGATTAATGTAAATAAAAAAGCCAGTATGAAAACACCAAATGTATGTTTGTTCATCACACCAAGACCCATAACAATACCGGCATTTATCCATAGTTTTACATTTCCCGACTTGATCATTTTAACAAGCATCAATAACAGCAGAACAGCAAGCAATGGTTCGAAGGCATTCATAGAATAAAATCCGCCGAATGCAACTGTTACAGGCATTGCAGCCACCGAACATGCGGCAAGAAGCTGTGCAAATTTATTCCCACCGGTTTCTTTTGTCAGAATTCCTGTATAGAAAACAGCCGCAGATGCGGCTAATGCAGGAAGAAATCTTATTGCATAAAGTGATGTACCAAACACAAATTGAAAAACAGTTAGCATAAGCGGAGCCAATGGCGGATGATCAACATAACCAAATGCCGGATTGTTTGCACAGGCAATGTAGTAGAACTCGTCTATAAAGTATCCGTAGCTCTTATTAAATGATGATAGATAAATTAATAGAAATGTAAATAAGCTTACTAAATAAAGATGTTTGTATTTAGAAAAAGATGTTCTGATACTTTGTGTTAAACTTTTCATTTTACTTACGCAAATAAATTATTTATTCTGTACACCAAAACTAAGTATTGTAAAAATGATTTATTAAGGAATGCTGATTATTGGTTATAATTTTATCTGTACTGAATTAAATATTTTGTGTAAATCGAAATAAACTGTGGAAAAAAGGGAAAGAACCACGGATGAAACAGCATATACTTTAAACATTACTACTTATTTGTTCTCAAGTCAGAGCTAACGTACAACAATCCACAAACAACAAACCCCAGCCAACAACCAACAAACCTTCCTGCTGAAGAAGCATGCCGCAATTCTTTTCGTTAATTGTCACCATTTCATCTGTAATATGACTATACTTACAACAATATTAATATTAGGAACCCGAACAATGACAAAACTAATTACATTCTGCTGCTTAACACTTTTTATAATTATTAACAACAATGCAACCGCACAACAATATTTTAAAGACTCCTGGTACGGATTTAAAAGCGGTGAAAAAACTAACGGCAGATTTCCCCACGTTGCCGATATCGGCGATCTTAATAACGACGGACATAAAGATATTGTAATCGGTCAGTTTGCACTTGATCCCGGTTTCAAAGTTGTATTTAACAACGGCGATGGTACTTACAGTCTGCCAACTCATTATCCAACTGTTAAAGGAACCGAGTGCATTCGTATTGCCGATTTTAATAACGACGGCTATAATGATATAGTTTTTACTAACTCAGGTAAATTCAATGGCTTTGGCGATGACCCGCTATTCTGGGAATGGGGCAATTCAATTTCAGTATATCTTAATAACGGGGACGGTACTTTTACAGCGCATCAGGAAATTGTAACCGCACTTCACCCGGAAAGATTGGAAATAGCTGACTTTGATAATGACGGCGATATTGATATTGCAGTTGCAAATTTCGGCAGAGCCGGAACTCCGGGCAATACAGTAACAATACTCAGGAATAATGGAACAGGCACTTTCACTTTATGGCAGGATATTGTGGTTCCGAATTTCCCGTTCAGAGTTTCTGCAGGTAAAATTAATAACGATAATCTTATTGATCTGATTGTCGGGCATGAAAGCAGTGAAAAAACAATCTTAATAAATAATGGCAATGGTTTTAATTCACCAATACCGTTTGGCGGAGTCCGGCCGACTAATTATAACCTCGGCGGAAATATGGATCTTGTTGATATTAATAATGACGGCTTTGATGATCTTGTATTTTTTGATTCATGGGGAAGCTCAACAGACTATATAAATATCTATAAGAATGACGGCAACGGAAATTATTCCGCCTGTGAAGAATATAATTATACCCCTTACCTGGGCAGCGGCGATCATTGTTATTATGCAGATTTAAATAATGATGGGTATCTTGATATTATTTC
>JAWOIK010000020.1:0-9524 GCA_046484705.1 Ignavibacteriaceae bacterium
GATTTATGTTGTTCATCTGATGATCTTATATGGAAGTGCATGGAACCCCGGGTTAAATCATGTATTTGGAAAAAGTTTGTATTTTATTCCGACATTAAGTGTTGCTTTAGCAATGATTATAACAATGACAACTTTGGTCTGGCTTATAAATAAATTTAAAGTGCGAAATAAGGAACTGGTAACCTGAAAATGGCAAGAAAATCCAAAAATACTGCTGCTGAAATTACAGAGGAAGAAAAAAAAATCGAACAAACACTTCGTCCTCAGAAAATAAAAGAGTTTTTCGGACAATCAAAAATAACCGATAATCTAAATGTTTTTATTTCAGCCGCATTGAAAAGGGCGGAAGCGTTAGATCATGTTCTGCTTACTGGTCCACCCGGATTAGGTAAAACAACTCTCGCTCATATAATTGCAAATGAACTTGGTGTAAAATTAAAAATAACTTCCGGACCGGTTTTAGAGAAACCCGGAGATCTGGCTGGATTGCTAACTAATCTCGAAGAACATTCTGTTTTATTTATTGATGAAATTCATCGTTTAAGCCCGGTTGTTGAAGAATATCTTTATTCTGCTATGGAAGATTATAAGTTAGATATTATGATTGACAGCGGACCAAATGCCCGAACAGTTCAGATTAGTCTGCCTAAGTATACTTTGGTTGGTGCAACAACCCGTGCCGGTATGTTAACATCACCATTACGCGACAGATTCGGAATTAAATTCAGACTGGATTATTATAATTCGGATATTCTTAAAGTAATAGTGCAAAGATCATCATCTATCCTGAATTTAAATATTGATGAAAATGCTTCAGTTGAAATAGCAAAACGTTCAAGGGGAACACCAAGAATTGCAAACCGGCTTCTTAGACGTACAAGAGATTTTGCCGATTTCGATGATAAGCCGGTTATTGATGTTGAAATTGCCCGGAAAGCTTTAACAGCTCTTGAAGTTGATGAATACGGACTTGATGAAATGGATAAAGAGATTATTCTTGCAATCATAGATAAATATAAAGGCGGTCCGGTTGGTCTGAATACACTTTCTGTAGCAGTGAATGAGGATCCGGGGACGATTGAAGAAGTGTACGAACCATTTTTAATTCAGCAGGGTTTTATCCAGCGAACTCCCCGTGGAAGGGAAGTAACAGATCTTGCGTATAAACGATTCGGTAAAAATCGTTCAGGCATTACATCAGGCTTGTTTGATTAATTAATTGTAACGTCACTGGGAGGATTTATGAAAAAAAAATCGATACTAATTTTTTGCGTTATTATACTTTCATTTAATTATTCATTTTCGCAAAATAGTTTATTTGTGCCGCTCAACTTTTTGAATGCAGTTGAAAAAGGAACACGTTCATTAGATGGAAAACCGGGAGATAGTTACTGGCAAAATTCATCTGACTATTATATAAAAGTAAAAATAGATCCTTCTGAAAGATTACTTGAAGGAACAGAACGCATCACTTATTACAATAATAGTCCCGACACTCTTAATTCAATCTATTTTAGATTATATCAGAACATTCACAAAGTGAATGCTCCGAGAGATGGATTGTTTAGTAAGGAATGGTTAACAGAAGGAATGGTCATTTCCGCACTTAAAGTTAACGGAGAAAATTACGATTTAAATGACAGAAAATTAATAAATGAAGCTGCAACTAATTTACAGGTTGTATTAAAAGAAAAGCTGCCTCCCTCATCCTCAACTACATTTGAAATTGAATGGTATTTTGAAATTCCTAAAACTACCTGGCGCATGGGTTATTTTGATTCAACTTCAGCGTTTATTGCTTACTGGTATCCGCAGATTTCAGTTTATGACGATATTGACGGCTGGGACGTGAATGAATATAAAGGTTATGTCGAGATGTACAATGACTTTAATAATTATGATGTTGAGATAACAGTTCCAAAAGATTTCGGACTTTGGGCAACAGGTATGCTTCAGAACCCGGAACAGATTCTCAATCAAAAATTCCTTGACAGATACAACGCGGCATTGAAATCTGATGAGGTTGTTAATATTATCACAAAAGAAGATTTGGAATCGGGAAATATTTTTCGTGAGAGGGATGAACTAACATATAAATTTTCTGCAATGTATGTTCCTGATTTTGCATTCGGGTTCAGTGATCATTACCTCTGGGACGCCGTAAATCTTAAATTGAATAATGGTAATAATGTGTACATCGCAGCAGCTTATAAAGAAGAATCAGAAGATTTTTACCAGGTAACCCAAATTGCTAAAGAGTGTTTAATTTACTTTTCTGATGAAATCCCGGGTGTTCCTTATCCATATCCATCAGCAGTTGTGTTTAATGGATCAGGAGGAATGGAATTCCCAATGATCGTAAACGACGGCTCCACTTCTTCAATTGGAAGTACTGTTGGTTTAACTGCTCATGAACTTGCACACCAGTATATGCCTTTTTATATGGGAACAAATGAACGCAAATATGCATGGATGGATGAAGGATGGGCAGTTATGTTCCCGGTTGAATTGCAGGAAAAATACAATCATCAAAGAAGGATAGCAACAATTAAAGCATATGAAAACCTGGCGGGCACGGAAAAAGATATTCCACCCGTTGTTTTGTCAGTTCACCTCACAGGTTTGTCGTACCGCAATGCTGCTTATAACAGACCGGGAATTGCATACATGTTTTTAAGGGATTTTTTGGGTGATGAAATTTTCAAATCTGCTTTACATGAATTTATTCATCGATGGAATGGTAAACATCCTCTGCCTTATGATTTTTTTAATACGTTTAATCAAGTTGCAGGGGAGGATCTGTCCTGGTTCTGGAAGCCCTGGTTTTTTGATTACGGTTATCCGGACATAGCGATAAAAGATGTTTATCAGCAAGAATCAAAGTTAATTGTCACCATCCGGAAAATCGGGAACATACCTGTTCCGGTTCATTTAAATTTTGTTTACGAAGCGGATTGGGAGAAAACAGTTTATAAAGCAGCGGATGTGTGGAAAAACGGCAGAAATGACATTGTTATTGAATATGAAACCGAAGGAAATGTTGTTAAAATAGAACTGGGTAATGATGGGATTCCCGATACTGATAAAAAGAACAATATTTATTTAATACATGCACCGTCTCAGAGTAATTAATTAAAAAAGGGTTCACTATAAAAGTTGAACCCTTTAATATCATTTCGATTTTTCCTTTTCTTTCTCTTTCGGTTTAACCGGAGGTTTTACCGGCGCCTGATATTTCGGTCTTGTTTTTCCATAAGTGCCTCTCCAGATTTTACCCTTTCGGGATCTTTTATCTCCTCTTCCCATATAAGCTCCAATTATTTATTAGTGAAAATTAATATGCATAAATTAACTCAGGTACTTATTCTATTCAACTCAAATAGTAATTCCGAATTGCGAAAAATGATGTTCAAAATGTTTATTATGGAATACATCCCATTCTGTTTTATTAAGTAAACCAAAAACCGGATGCGCCGGCGTTGAATCAGAATTAATAATGAAATGTTCTTCATATTTGTTAATTGAATTAATCAACTCTTTCTTAGCAGTCTCCAGATTATCAAACTCTAAAGGCAGTAAATTTTCTCCAATGATGGGATTGATAAAAAGTTTAGGCAACGGTTTGCTGCTTAACAAAAATCTTTTTTGAATTGAAAGTAACCTGTCATCCGTAACAATTTCAACTTCCATGGATCCATTACATATTCTGAATGTTAGGACTAAATGCTCAACCATATGCTGTGCAGACATTTTACCCCAAAGCGGCTTAGAGCCAACAGTTAGTTTATCAAGAGCTTTGGTTATTTTTTCAATTGTCAGAAGCATTATTAATTCAAATAATTTAATTTTTCTGTATTGAAGAACAAACTATAAGACCAATTACAATTTTAATAACATTTACCTAAAACTTTTTTTCTTGCTTCTTTTCTTATCACTGCTGCTGCTGAACTTTTTTGATCTATCATCTTTTCTGAATTTATCAAAACTTTTTCTTTCACCTGTTTTCTTTGCCCTTTCATTTCCTCTTCGTTTCTCAGCTACCTCAACATTAATTTCACGATTCTTTAAACGCTGACCTTTAAAGCCATCAATCACTTCTGACTGATAATTACTATCTGCTTCAAAAAATGAGAAGTTTTTCATAATGTCAATTTCACCAATATCAATATTTCTTATCCCGGTAAAATCATTTATCATCCCGATAAGCTGAGCCGGTTTTAATCCGTCTGTTGTACCAAGATTAATAAAGTATCTGGAATAATTTGCCCGCTTAGCTGACCTGCCGCTTTCACGGGACTTACCATCTGTCGGACTATTCAGGTCTGGAATACTTTTATAGTATTCAAGAAATCGATTGAACTCAACGGAAACAAATCTCTGGATCAGTTCATTCCTATCCATCCATTCAAGTTTGTTATAAATTTGAGGCAAGAAAGATTTAACCTGATCATGATCAATTTCAACTTTTTCAACTCTGTCGATTAAATGGAAAAGTTGTTTCTCGCAAATATCCCTTCCGCCCGGAATAGGGAGGTTTGTAAATTTTTTGTTCAACTGTTTTTCAATCAGGTTAAGTTTATACTTTTCTTTAAGATGAGCGATAACAATTGATGTACCTGCTTTTCCGGCTCTTCCTGTTCTTCCGCTTCTATGTGTGTAAACTTCTAGTTCATCGGGAAGATCATAATTGATTATATGGGTAAGATCATCAACATCCAAACCACGGGCCGCTACATCCGTAGCAACAAGCAATCTTAAATTCCTGGTTCTGAATTTTTGCATTACATACTCTCGCTGTGCCTGCGATAAATCACCATGAAGTGCATCAGCATTATAACCATCCTGCATAAGCTTTTCTGATACATCTTTGGTTTCCTGACGGGTTCGGCAGAACACAATTCCATAAACATTAGGATGAAAATCTACTATACGTTTCAGTGCAAGGTACCTGTCTTTTGCATGAACTATGTAGCTGATATGTTCAACATTGTCCGCACCTGAATTTCTTACACCTATAGTAATCTCAACAGGATTAAACATATATTTATTGGCAATTGAAAGAAGCTGTTTGGGCATTGTAGCGGAGAATAAAAATGTATTCCTGTCTTCAGGAGTTTTTTCCAGGATGGCTTCAAGTTCTTCTTTAAATCCCATATTAAGCATTTCATCAGCCTCATCAAGAATAACAGCTTTACCTTTACTCAGATCCACAACCTTTCTGTTTATCAGGTCGTTTAGTCTGCCCGGTGTGGCGGAAATTATTTGTGCACCTTGTCTGATTTTCTGGATCTGTCTGTCCATACTCGATCCGCCAAATACTGCTGCAACAATTATATCTTTATCATTTACAGAATAATCTTTAAGATCATCTGCTATCTGCAGGCACAATTCTCTCGTTGGACAGATGATAAGGTATTGCACCTTTTTTAATTTTGTATCAACCTTCTGAATAATCGGTAACCCGAATGCTGCAGTCTTACCGGTTCCGGTTTGAGCCAAAGCGATAATATCCTCGGTTTCATCCTGCAGCATCAGTGGAATGATTTTTTCCTGCACAGGCATAGGCTGATCGAATCCTAATAATTTAACCGATGATACAAGACTATTTTTTAATCCTAGTTCTTCAAACGAACTCATTAAATTTCCTTTACTTAATTCTAAATGATTTATTAGTGGCTTTACTCTAATTAAGATTTAACCGGCTGGCACAACAAAAGATATATCAGGCAAGTTTAATTTCTTCTTAGTCTGACCGATAACGATCAGTTAAATTCTACAATGAGTAAAAATTTACCCGTAAAGATACACAAAATAATTGTACACATTAAACAGAGCAGTAATTTAATTTATGCCTGAAACGCTAAAAGACGATGATAATGCGGAGTTATTTATAGCCGGGTACATTTAATCCTAAGATGATATTCCGCTTAATAGCAAATATATCTTCATCGTTGATTAATGATATAATTCCTGATCCTCCTCTTTGCCGTCTTGAATCTCTTATCTCTTGAGTAACAAAGGGATCATCATTAAAAAGAAAATCATCAATGTAGTATTCATTTACACCCTGTTCTTTAACAATGGCGTGGATATGTGCAGGTTCTGAACTATTTGGATAACTGCCAGGTTTAATTGTGTAAAAGGTATAAACTCCGTCATCTGTCGTTTTGATCCAGCCGCGCAGATAACCATGACGTACTGCCCATCCGGTTTCATTACCTTTTTTCGGATACACACCGTTTTGATTTGTATGATAAATATAGAGTATCACATCTTTAGCAGGAGTTTTACCATCATTCTGAAAAATAGTACCGGTTACTTTTAACTTTGGTTCAGTTGAGTGAAATCCCGGCAGTGTATCAACAGGGGATAAAACCCGGTCGCCGAATTCATATATTGCTTCACAGCCTTCGCAGGGACCTCCGACTATTCTGATGGTTTCTGAATTATCCTGTGCATGACAACATGTAAGGAGATTCATAACTACGAACAATGTTATAGAATATTTCATTTTAAAATTCCTCTTTCTTAAAAAGGTTTCTGCTATTGTTATTAAACAGTATTATTAATTTCAACAGAACTTAAAATCTTGCCCGCATAATTTATTAAATCTAAATTGTTCTTAACCTTTATTCCGTCCTCCAGAAAAATTGTATCCTCCATCCCGATCCTGCTGTCATAACCTCTTTTTTTGGCTTCTCTTAATATATCCCAGGCAGCAGAATTAAAACCATGCAGTAATCTTTTTATAGTAATATTATTATCATTCAGTATATTTTCAATTTCCGTAATGGTTTTGATTGCACCAATTAAATTTTCCTCTTCAGGTTCAATTAATATTCTGATGCAGCCATTTTCAAAACGACTATTTACAAATATTTCTGCTGCTTTTTTTTCATTCAAACCTGCCTCAACCATTACACCTTTTGAAATTAAAACATTTGATATTTCGATTGCATTATCTTCTATCATATTCACAGAAGCAAAATCCGGAATATGTTCCCATTGATTTATATAACCGATTCGTTTATTTAAATCCGGCTCAATCCAGTCACCCGAACTGATTCCAAGTTGAATATCTGAAGAAATACTCTTAACTCTTAAAACAAGATTATTAACATCTTCCGGTTTTAAACTTTCATTTCCATTTTTGTCATAACAATGAATGTGAAAAACCTTATATCCATTCTGATAAATCAGACGAACTTCTCTTTCGATTTCATCTAATGAATGAGGTAAAAATTCATTTTGCGATTTCGGTCTGGCGCCGTTTAAGGCAATTTTTAGCAGCATTAATTTTAGATCCTGTTAGAATTATAGTATTGAGTTTAGAATAATATATGAAAATAAAAATAAAGATTGAGGAGTTTATAAAAAATAATATATCCTCTGTGGAAGGTTACTGCAGAGAACGCAGGAGTGAACAAATTAATTTATTTAATAGCAGCAAATATTTATATAAACTGAACAACTTTAGCTGCAAATAACAAATTCCTGTTAGTGCTTACCTTTATGTTGGATGTTTATCTACAATACCTGATAATAAAAAATAGCCAGGACATTAAATGTGTGTAACAACTCCTCACCATCACGACTATGCAAAAGATTAAAAGAATTATAATTGCCTGAGACCTCTAATCTTAAATTAGAGAAAAAATTGTAAGCTATACCAGCACCAGCATTATAGCCGTAACGCATACCATTTTTGTAACTACGATATTCGGATTTATAATCAGGTTCGGAAAATTCTATATAAAAATCGTCAACATAATTTGCTGATAATGAGGCTGTGATAAATGGTTTGATAGCGTAAAAGCTCAAATAATAAGCGGCTCCAACCTGAAACGACCATATATCCATTTTAGCAGTAACATCTCTTGGTACTTCAGACATTTTTACAAAATCATAAACCAAAATTTGATCACTTCCGCGCATAGGGGAATAGCTTATAGATGAAATCAAATTAAATGGTGTGTCATCAAATGCATACTTACCGGCAAGTTGAAATTGAAGTTCACTTGTTAAACCCATTCCTTCAAGGTTGGTAGTAGTACCATTCATATTCTCATAGATGCCGAGTCTTCCCGGTTTATTAGTGTAATAATTATTACCGCTTATAAAATTTACTCCGCCTCCCAATCCAACTGAAATAGATTGAGCAAATGTTGGGTAAGAAAACACGAGGCACAGTACAAGGACAATTTTCACTTTATTCATTTTAAATCTCCCTTGATTGATAAAAGACCCAATAGTGTTGCCGATAAGCTGCACCCAGAAACAACCATGTTTAATTAACAAAATACATTTAACAATTAGAACAAATTATTTTAGCAGTAAATCGTTTAGCAATAAAGATTACACGGAACGACTATCACCTGAATAACACAAATGCTAAATACAAATAAAGCTTTCAGCTTAACGCATTGCGCACAGGTTATACTGCCTCTTATTCATTCACTGATAACTTTTTTATAAAATCTTTTTTTTCTTCAGATAGTTCAGAAATATCTTCTTCATTTAAATATCCTTCACTTAGTAATCTGCCAAAAACCATAATAAGTTGTGAATATCTGTAATCATATTTCGAATCAATAACTTTTCTTTTTGCCGATAAGAAATCCTCAATAGCCCAAATATCTGCGTTGCTTTTGATCTGTGAAACTTTACTAAGTAACAAAGATTTTATATCATCCATTTCTCTTTGATAGGCATTATCAAATGCTTTCCTTGCAACTTTTTTCTCTTCATTTGACCACTTCAAATCATATATACTCATAACACTCACTTAAATTTATTGTAAAGTAATTGTAGTATCTAAATAAGTTGAATCATTTTGCCAAAATCTTAAAGTCTTATTACCACTTCCAGCAAACAGAACTGTTTCTTCGTGATTGAATGATCCGGTAATTTGAATACACATTTCGCCATCGTACTTGGCAAAAACTTTAGAAATAAAAGTATCTCTAAAATTTTGACTTTCTGTTTTATAATAATACCAGCAGGGGGTTGGAGTACCGTAAGAAGTAGTTACTTTAACTTGATTACCATTTATCGTAATGTTTTCAATTTTACTTGCTCCCACTGGATTAATTTCGGAGTATTTATTTTCAATGGTGTCACAAGAAGTGAACAGCATAAAAGAAATTGCAAGAATAAATAGATATTTCATAATATCACCTATTAAATTTGTTTGCAATATAACGGCGTGGCTGCTAGGCCGCAGCCCAAAACAAGGAAGCCAAGTAAAACACAACTGATAAATAATTACCGAAGGTTTGTAACTTGTTCAGTACAAACCGAAGGCAAGTTAATTAATTAGAATGAACACCTTGAACAAAATCTTTAACAAAAACACAATTTCAAAAAATCACAAAATCGCCGAACTAAAATGGCGGTTGGCGTTGAGGCGCTGGTTATACGTTTTTACTATTTAAGAACTATGAATTTTTTAGTTAATGTGAATCCACCAGCACTAAGGGAGTAAAAATAAATTCCACTCGATAAAGATGCTCCATTAAATTTAA
>JAWOIK010000119.1:0-9045 GCA_046484705.1 Ignavibacteriaceae bacterium
TCAATTGAAATAAATGGTTTTTGATCCAACAGGTTCACTGTTAAAGTCCCGATTATTAACGGGATGTTTTCATCAGCAAACATCTTTAAAATATCTTTTAAATTTCCTTTAAACTGATCTATACCGTTCCAATATACTTCAGAATCAAACTCAATAAGTGATTCGCCGATCATCTGGGACATCAATGTTCCATCAGATTTTTGTTCAATTACATCTTCATTACTGTAAATTAATTTGTAAATCCAATCAATACCATCCCTGATTAATAATGTGGTTTTAAATTTATGAAGCCAGATAAAAGTATTAACAATAAATCTTGAGTTACCAAGAAAAACAGATGAGCCGGCTCCAAGAGCACCATAATATTCGTTATGCCCCGCATATATAAGGATAAGATCGGGGTCTTGTTCGATTATACCCGGTACAAAATCTCTCAGTGTATAAGAATTTATAGCTGAAATACCACAGTTTATTACTTCAATGGTATTTTGGGGATAGAGTAATTCCAATCTTCTTTTAAGATGTCTTGAAAAGGATGCATTCGGAACATAAGGCCAGCCTGCAGCAGAACTTCCTCCAAGTACAAAAACCCGGAAAGCATTATCTTTTTTAATTTTATCAAAACCATCAGGTAGAACAGAGGGAGCCTGTTTAATATTAAAAAAATATTTGTAAGGAATATCTGGATTAAGAAAAAGTTTATCAGGATAATAATTCGAAACTACCTTAAATTGAGTGTAATCTATTCCATAATTAAATATACGTAAGCTGATTTCCATCAATACAAAAAATATAACCGGAATTAATACGAGGATCAGGTAAAACCATTTTGGAGGTTTCTTATTGCTAACCGGATTTTTATCTTTTTCCGTCTTATAAGATTTTTTCGGCGAATATTTTTTTTTCATAAGTTGTTTTGTTTTAAAGAGTTGTTCCGATGTTATACTATTATTATTCCTTTTCAGAACGCACCTAAAATTAGTAAATTGCCATCAATTATTCGAAGAAAATTTACATCCTGATGAAGCCATTAACTTTAAAATTCATTTTATTATTAATTCCATGGGTTACATTATATCCGCAAACTGGTGGTGAGGATTATTTAGCTAAAGCGGGTTATAAAACAATTACTACATCCGAATTTATTGAGCGATATGAAATGACTCCCGGATTCAGACGACATGTTAAGGGGATGGAAGAATCTACACAGCTTGAATTTTTATTTACTATAGTTGCTGAAAAGCTCTTTGCACTTGAAGCCAGGGAATTAAGACTTGATACAACAGAAGTTATAACATTTTCAACCCGCGCATTTGAAAAGATGTTTGTAAGAGATGCTTTATTTCAGCGGGAAGTAAAAAATAAAATATCTGTTACCGAAGAGGAAATAATTTTGGCTGCAATAAGAAATGCTTCGCGGTTGTATGTCAATTTTCTGTTTTCGGAAGATGAAGAGGAAATTAATCAGCTTTACCATTATTTGAACCAGGGAGTTCCGTTTGATTCTATACTCGCTGAAAGTCCTGAAAGAAATGAACAGCTTTCTCCAATCCAGGTTACATTCGGACAGCTTGAGGAAAGTATTGAAGATTCCGTGTTTAATCTGAAAGTTGGCGATTATACAAAGCCGTTGCTAACACCTGACGGATGGTACATATTCAAACTTGTTAATCGCTCTGAAAATATATTCATCACTGAAGGGGATAAAGATGAAGCGATGAAAACTCTTATCAGGATTGTTGAAGGAAGAAAATTAAGAAAACGACAGGCTGAATTTTATTTGGAATTTTTTAGTGATCAGAAAGTAGAAGTTAATCCTGCCATATTCGAAAGCCTTGCACAAAAAATATCTGTAATTGTTGAATACAAAAAAAATAATTTTGATATAAAGCAGGATGATCCGGTACATTTTGATGCTTATGATGTTATAAGCATAGAAAATCAATTTGGTGAAGATACATTGTCAATGCCGTTTATAAAACTGGATGAAAATCCGATTTCAACACAAGAGTTTATCCGCAGTATAGCTTTTGATGGATTCAATATTACAGATTATAAACTAAATTTTGTAAGAGCTTCTCTTGATCTAACCACCCGGAGAGTCATTGAATATGAATTGTTTTACCGTGAAGGAATTAAACGCGGATACCAGGATCTTCCTGAAGTGAAAAACGAAGTTGAACGATGGGTGGATAATTATCTTTTTCAGAAACTTCAGAACCGGATAGTTGATTCAATTAATGTTACGGATCAGGAAGTAAAAGATTATTATGAAATGTTAAATCAGCCGAAGCATTTTCCGGTTATTGTTAATATTATTGAAGTGCTCACCAGTGAACTCGAAATAGTGGATACGGTACTTGCTGAACTGAACAAAGGCACTGATATAAAATTACTTGCTGCCAGATATAGTGAAAGAGATTTTACAGCGGGACGAAACGGTGAGTTTGGAAGATTTGCCGTAACATCTCACGGTGAAATTGGCAGAATAGCAGAAACAATGGAAATCGGTGATATATATGGTCCGCTAAAAGTTCCGGAAGGTTATTCTATTTTCAAGCTGATTGAAAAGTATGATGAGTATATTGAACCGCTTAAACCTTTTGAACAGGTGAAAGAACAATACAGGATGGACCTGATGTTCGATAAAGCAAAACTAAAACTGACTGATTACACATATAATCTTGCAGTTAAGTATAACGTTGAACTGAATCTGAATGGGTTTGATAATATTGAAGTCACATCGCTGCCGAGTTTCGGTATTCGTCATCTTGGTTTTGGAGGAAAGATAACAGCAGTACCAATACTAGCACCAAATGTAGAATGGGCTTACAGGTGGATTCAAAATCAGGGACAGCAAATAATTCCATAATGGAAAATAAATCAATGTACATTCTTGGAATATCCGCCTTTTATCATGATAGTGCCGCATGTCTTGTAAAGAACGGCGAGATCATAGCTGCGGCTCAGGAAGAAAGATTTACACGAAAAAAACATGATCACAACTTTCCCATAAATGCAATTAAGTTTTGTCTGAAGTATGAAGGCATTACTTCTAAGGATATTGAGATTGTATCCTTTTACGATAAACCATTTCTAAAATTTGAAAGACTGCTTGAGACTTATCTTCAATATGCTCCAATCGGAATAAAATCATTCATCAAAGCAATGCCTTTGTGGATACGAGAAAAGCTGTGGATGAAGGATATGATTAAAACAGAACTTGCTTTTGAAGGCAAAGTACTGTTTCCTGAACACCACGAATCACATGCTGCTTCTGCATTCTATCCATCACCATATAACAATGCCGCTATTCTTACAATGGATGGGGTGGGTGAGTGGACTACATTAAGTTACGGAGTAGGTGAAGGTAATGAAATTAAACTATTTGCAGACATAAAATTCCCTCATTCTCTCGGATTGCTGTATTCAGCATTTACGTATTACACCGGATTTAAAGTTAATTCAGGTGAATATAAAGTAATGGGACTGGCACCCTATGGCGAACCTAAATATAAAAAATTAATTTATGATAATTTAATTGATGTTAAAGAAGACGGCTCCTTCCGGATGAATTTGGATTATTTTAATTATTCTGCCGGATTAACAATGACAAATGAAAAGTTTAACAAACTTTTCGGCGGTCCACCCCGCATACCAGAAACCAATCTTACTCAAAAGGATATGGATCTTGCACGGTCTCTTCAGGATGTAACCGAAGAGATTGTAATGAAGATAATTAAACATGTTCATAAAGAAACAAATCAGAAGAATATTACACTTGCAGGCGGTGTAGCACTGAACTGCGTTGCGAATGGCAGGATACTAAGAGAAGGTCCATTTGAAAATCTATGGATACAGCCCGCAGCAGGCGATGCAGGAGGCGCGCTTGGTGCTGCTTTAATTACCTGGTACCAATATCTGGAAAATCCTAGAACTGCAGATGAAAAGAATGACACGCAAAAAGGTTCCTACCTAGGTCCATCATTCAGTGATGAAGACATTCAATCTTTCATACAATCATTCAATCTTGTCGCAACAAAGTTTAATGAAGATGAACTCATAAAAACAGTATCTGATTTATTAGCTGAAGAAAAAATCATCGGCTGGTTTGACGGAAGAATGGAATTTGGTCCCCGTGCACTTGGATCCCGTTCAATAATTGGTGATGCACGTTCACCCAAAATGCAGGCAAAGATGAACATCAAAATAAAATTCAGAGAAGGATTCAGACCTTTTGCACCTTCTGTACTTGGTGAAAAAATTTCTGAATATTTTGAAATAGACAGGGAAACACCTTATATGCTGTTAGTTGCAGATGTTAAGAAAGACCGTCGAAGAAAAATGACTGAAGCGGAAGAAAAGTTATGGGGAATTGAAAAGCTAAATGTCTTGCGATCAGATATTCCTGCTATTACTCATGTGGACTACTCGGCAAGAATTCAATCCGTTCATAAAGAAACTAATCCCCGATATCATAAGCTAATCAGTCAGTTTGAAAAAGATCACAGGTATGCAGTAATTGTTAATACTTCGTTTAATGTAAGAGGTGAACCGATTGTTTGTACACCGGAGGATGCATACCGATGTTTTATGCGGACTCATATTGACTATCTTGTCCTTGGAAATTACCTCTTAAAAAAAGAAGATCAGAAACCGCTGGAAAAAGATGTTGACTGGAAAAAGGAATTTGTTCTGGATTAAAAATGCTTAAAGAAGAAATCATACATATAGATAAATCAGATAAAGCTGTTAAAAAAACTTCTGTAACAGTTGGAATTGTTTTGCTGATCATTACATTTACTTTATGGTATTATGGCAAAACATCCTTCATCTATTTTGGAGCTGTTGGTGGTCTGTTTATAATTTTATCTTATATCGCTGTACCTCTGCTTCGACCATTCCATATGGTATGGATGATGCTTGCACTGATACTTGGCTGGTTCATGTCCAGGGTTATTTTGATTATTCTTTTTTATCTTGTAATTACTCCTATTGGATTAGCAGCAAAAATATTCGGAAAAAGATTTTTAGAAATGAAGATTGATAAAAGTGCAGAAACGTATTGGGAGAAAAGAGAAAGTATAGCAAAGCAGCCAATTGATTATGAAAGACAATTTTAGTTATAGATGGATTTAGTTAAAAGTAATTATTTGAGTTGAATTAGAATCCAATCATTTAATGAGATTGATTGATTGATTGACTGAATGATTGAATGCATTGATAAATATAAATGGAAAAATGAAATTTAATTTTTAGGGTTAAACAATGAGCAAACTATCAACAGTTACAGAGCTATGGCAATTTCTTAAAGTAAGAAAAAAATGGTGGCTTGCACCAATTCTAATTATGCTTCTGCTATTAGGAGGATTGATAATTCTTACTAAAGGATCAGCACTTGCTCCGTTTATTTATGCAATATTTTAAAGCTCCTCCATACCTCCATTAAGGGCAGGATTAAGGATGGGTTCCATAACAAGCAGGTTTTAATTTATCTTATTGAGTTTTAAAAACTATTTGTAACAAAACTTTTTAAGCGATTGATCATTATGAAGAAAGAGAAACTAGCAATAAAGAAAAAGAAAAAACGTATTCCTGTTCCGCAAAAACCGCCAAAGATTGAGGAAGATATAAAAGCATACAAGCGGAAGAAGGAAAAAGCAAAAGTCCGTAAAAAAATTGATGAGGAAACTTCTTCTAATGACTGATGCTGCTGTTATTGTTTCATTCTATAATAAGATCGAATACCTGAAACTTGTTCTTGCCGGATTCGTTAGACAAACTAAAAAAAACTTTGAGCTTATCATTGCCGATGACGGCTCATCAAAAGAGATTGTAAAGGAAGTAGAAAGCATAATTAAAAACTATCCATTTCATATAAAACATATCTGGCAGGAGGATAAGGGATTCCGGAAAAACAGAATTCTCAATCAGGCAATCCTTGCTGCAGATTCTGACTACCTGATTTTTATTGACGGCGACTGCATCCCGCACTCCCGGTTTGTTGAGGAACATATTAGCAGCGCATCACACCAGGTTTGTTTAACAGGCAGGAGAGTTAATCTTTCTGAAAATATAACAGAGCGGTTAACTGCAGAGAAAGTTAAAGTAGGATTTCTTGAAAAGCATTTTATTTCGATTATTAAAGATGGGCTATTTGGAAAATCATATGATGTGGAAAAAGGATTTTATTTTAAGAATAGAGTGCTTAGAAATTATTTTAATAACAAACCACGAGGTCTCCTCGGCTGTAACTTTTCATTACACAAAGAAGTAATTCTGAAGATAAACGGATTCGATGAACGATATAAGGCACCTTCAATCGGTGAAGACAGTGATGTTCAGTTTCGTTTAGAACTTATCGGAATAAAAGTACGATCACTTAACAATATAGCTGTTCAGTACCATCTTTATCATAAACTACAGGAACGTTTGAAGAAGAACCTGGAATTATTTGAAGATGTGAAAAAATCCGGTATGGCAGTCACCTCTTTCGGAATTCATTAGACTTAACTTCAATAAAATTCGAAAAATAAAAATATTTAACCCTTAAATATTTGCTTCTTATTCCACTATTACCTTATATTTGCCGCCAATAATTCAATATCACTTAATTTATTAAGGTATAATATGCTGGATGACATAGATATTAAAATCCTCAATATTCTCCAGAAAGCAGGGAGAACCAAACGAAATAAGATAGCCGAAGAGGTTGGACTCTCCATTCCATCTGTTAGTGATCGGCTGAACAAGCTTGAAGAAAAGGGCGCTATTGAAGGCTATTATGCAAAGCTTAATAAAAAAATTTTCGGTTATGATATTATGGCTTACATAGTTGTTATAATGGATTCATCCAAACATTACAGGAATTTAATAACCAAAGTTGAAAAGATACCGGAGATAATTGAATGTCATTCCGTTCTTGGTGAAGGCTCGCATATGCTGAAAACTATTGTAAAGAATACGGAATCACTTGAAAAATTACTGAGTGAAATTCAATCCTGGACAGGAGTGATGGCGACAAAAACAACTTTTGTGTTATCTACAATTAAGGAAACAACAGAGATTAGTATTTAATTCTCAAAACGTTTTAAATCCTAAACCACTTAAGTTTAATTACACAAAAAATTTGATAAGAAATTACTAATAAAAACATTATTAAAGGATAAACTAAATGGCTAAAACAAAAACAAATTCACCTGTTGACTCTGTCCTTAAATTTATAAAGGACAACAAAATAAAATTCGTTGATATGAAGTTCATGGATTTTCCCGGTCAGTGGCAGCATTTTACTGTACCGGTTTCTCAATTTAATGCCGGTTCATTTGAAGATGGTTTCGGGTTTGACGGTTCTTCCATCCGCGGCTGGAAAGCAATAAACGAAAGTGATATGCTTATCATTCCCGATGCAAGTACAATGTTTGTGGATCCTTTTATTGAAGCAGCAACTGTCAGTTTGATATGCGATGTTTATGAGCCTGCTACAAAAGAAAAATATTCCCGATGCCCAAGAAACATTGCACAGAAAGCCGTTGCTCATCTTAATTCAACAGGTATTGCGGATACGGTTTACTTTGGACCTGAAGCTGAGTTTTTTGTTTTTGATGATGTAAGATTTGATTCACAACCAAATGGTTCATTTTACATGGTTGATTCAGTAGAAGGAAGATGGAACAGCGGCAGGGAAGAGTATCCTAATCTTGGTTATAAACCAAGATACAAAGAAGGATATTTCCCGGTTCCCCCTACAGATTCATTAATGGATTTAAGAAATAAAATGGTATTGAATTTAGAGGAATGCGGTATTGAAGTTGAAGCTCAGCATCATGAAGTAGCCAGCGGCGGTCAGTGTGAAATTGACCTTAAGTTTACTCCGCTTGTAATGGCGGCTGATCAGCTTCTGCTGTTCAAATATATTGTTAAGAATACAGCTAAGATGCACAACAAATCTGTTACTTACATGCCAAAACCGATTTTTGGTGATAATGGAAGCGGAATGCACGTACATACATCATTATGGAAAAAAGGAAAACCGTTGTTTGCCGGTGCAGGTTATGCAGGATTAAGTGAAATGGCTCTGTATTTTATTGGTGGATTATTAAAACATGCTCCTAGTTTACTTGCGTTCACCAATCCAACTACCAATTCATACAAAAGATTAGTTCCGGGCTTTGAAGCACCTGTTAATCTTGCATATTCACAAAGGAACAGAAGTGCATCAATACGAATACCAATGTATTCATCAAGTCCTAAATCAAAACGTGTTGAGTTCAGATGCCCGGATCCCTCCGCTAATCCTTACCTCGCATTCTCAGCAATTATGATGGCAGGATTGGATGGAATAATTAATCGTATTGATCCCGGTGAACCACTTGATAAGGACATATATGATATGGAACCTGAAGAGCTAAAAAATGTTCCATCAACTCCTGCAAGTTTAGGTGAAGCATTAAAGGCATTAGCTGATGACAACGAATACTTATTAAAGGGAGATGTCTTTACTGAAGATGTGATTGAAACCTGGATTAAATATAAAATAGAAAAAGAAATAAAACCTATGGCGCTCCAGCCCCATCCATATGAATTTAATCTTTACTATGATGTTTAAAAGTATATTTAAAAAATAACTTGTGTATGATCTATAAATCGGGGTCTCTGTTGACTAAAAACTTCAGAGACCTGATTTTATATCACTCCCAATATATCCGGTAAAATGTTATTGTCTGGATTTCATTTTCCCCGACTTCAATAACCGGAATATCACGCTGATAAATTATAGTTGTTTGTACCTCTTTAGATAATACATCAGAAAGTTGCGATTCGTTTTTGAAAACCAGGTAATCAGGTTTCTTATACTCAATAAATTCATAATCAGAATTAAAATTAAATCTTTCATTATTAGTTAATCCGGACAAATCATAAACCCGTGCTTCAGAAAAATATCCGATAATACCGGCATCCTTTGAAGCAACAGTTTTAATCTCTTTAAACTCATCTGTCCTTATGAAGTTAGCAACTTCCTTATATGAATTTTGCAGACCTTTT
>JAWOIK010000152.1:0-4517 GCA_046484705.1 Ignavibacteriaceae bacterium
CTGCTTACTAAAATTGAAGATTTTCCGGATCTTAAATCAAATGAAAATTTTCAAAGACTTAATGCACAATTGAGCCGGGCGGATAGCAGAATTATAGTAGAAAAAAGAAAGTTTATTGAAATTGTAAACGAGTTTAACACGACCGTTAAAACATTTCCGAATTCTATAATTGCAGCAATATTCGGTTTTAATGAGAAGCATTATTCTCAACTTGTTAAGTTGTGACTGTTTAATCAATCTGGTCTAATACTTAGCATCAGGCAAGTATTGTTAGTCGGACGGATATTTTATTCATACAGAATGCACTTGATTTTAAGTCTTATGCATTTAATTAGTCTTAACCAGCAAATATTTGTAAATCCACGCTTAGAATAACAATAAGATAACTGAGCCACTTGCGATATAGGTTATTATTTTTTAATATTTGCTATTGATAATCAGGATTATTTGACAAAAGTAGAGATAAAAAATAGTCTTATTTATGTCAGAGTTTTTAAAGTTTTAAATCCAAAGGAGAATTGAGTTATGGCTATTATGATAACAGAGGAGTGCATTAATTGTGGCGCTTGTGAACCGGAATGTCCTAACACTGCTATATATGAAGGCGGAGTTGACTGGGAATTAGCAGGTAAAGGTTACAGTGGAAATGAAGCAGCTCCTTCAGGTGCAGATGGTTTTTATTCAGATGAATTTTTTTATATCGTCCCTGATAAATGTACCGAATGTGTAGGTTTTCATGATGAACCGCAATGTGCGGCCGTATGTCCGGTTGATTGCTGTATTCCCGATCCAAAACATGTAGAGGATAAAGATACGCTTCTTAAAAGAAAAGAATATCTGGACGGATTGGGTCGATAATCCTCAAATAGAATATTATTGTAAAAGGCATCAGCGGATGCCTTTTTTTATTTTCGGCATTTCAATTATCACTTCTGAGAAAGACAAACCTGTTGAATGGAATTAATAGATCAAAATTTGATAATTGGCATTTTTTTATCTGGCACAAAAATGGATTAAATGGAAATAACTTGAATTGGAGAAAAAATGGCTTATAAAATAACAGAAGAGTGCATCAACTGCGGGGCTTGTGTAGCCGATTGCCAGAATGATGCTATTTATGAACCAGGAATTCCCTGGACGGTTGATGGTCAGACTTTTAGTGAAGGCGATGTCGCTCCTTCAGGAGCAACTGGATTTTATTCAGAAGAACACTATTACATAGTACCCGATAAATGTACGGAATGCGAAGGTTTTTATGATGAACCTCAGTGTGTGGCTAACTGTCCGAGTGACGCAGTTATAAAACTATAGTACCTCCTTTAATGTTGATTGATTGATTGATTAGTTGGTTGAAAACTCAGGGGAGTTAATTCAGAGGAGATAAGGGCATTATTTGATGCCCTTATTTTATTTTAAATCAGATATACATCCACACCGGAAATTTCTGCATCAAAAATCTTATCTTATCGTAAATAAAAATTCATTTTAATTTTAAATCATATTTCAAATTAAAGTAATTGAACAATATGAAAATTGGAAAGTATAAGCTTAAAATTATTAAGTCCGGGTTTATAGGGTTGGATGGCGGGGCAATGTTTGGAATAATTCCCAAACCATTGTGGCAAAAAACCAATCCTGCTGATGAACAAAACAGAGTTAGTCTTGCTACAAGAAATCTTTTGCTTGAATCAGATTCTAAAAGAATATTGATCGATACAGGAATGGGAAACAAATGGGATGATAAATCAAAAAATATTTACAGAATTGATGCGAATCTTGAACTTGAACCTGAACTCAAACTCCTGGGTATATTGTCTGAAGATATTACAGATGTAATTCTCACTCACCTGCATTTCGATCATACAGGCGGATCAACAAAAATTAAAAACTCAAAACTGATTCCATCTTTCCCGAATGCTAAATACTATGTTCAGAAAAAAAATTTTGAATGGGGAATGGGCCCATCCGACAGAGACAGGGGAAGCTACATCAAACATAATTTTGAACCGCTTGCTGAAGAAGGCGTACTTCAATTCACTAATGATGATGATTTTTTTGATGAGGAAATTCAATTTAAAGTAATAAACGGACATACTTTCGGTCAGCAGATGATAAAAATTTCAGATGGCTCAACTACTTTACTTTATTGCTGTGATCTGATGCCCTTCGTTTCTCATATCAGAATTCCTTACATAATGGGCTATGATCTTCAGCCTCTTGTTACTGTAGAAGAAAAAAGGAAGTATTTAAAACTCGCTGCTGATGAAAACTGGTATTTGTTTTTCGGTCATGATGCTGAAATTGCAATGGCAACTGTTAAATATACTGAGAAGGGAATTGTACAGGATAAAACATTCAAAACTTTTGATGATTTATGATTGACGATGGATTTACAAAACTCTGTAAAGTTTCTGAACTTACAGACAGACAAGGCAAAAGATTTATTGTTGATGAAACAGAAATAGCCTTGTTCAAAGTTGATAATGAATTTTATGCTTTTAGTAATATTTGTCCGCACCAGCATACAGCACTTATCTATGACGGATTTATTGAGGAGGATTGTGTGGTTTGTCCCGCTCATGGATGGATGTTTGAATTAAAATCTGGTAAACTGAAAAACGGACAATCGGGTCTAACAAAGTTTCCGGTATTTGTTAAGGATGAAGAAATTTATGTTAAGGTTACTAAGAAAGAATTAAACTGGTGATATCTCTCACTCAAAAATGAAAAAGCTTACTAATCAAATAGTTACATCACTGTCAAAAGAATTCGGCTTCGATCTGGTCGGATTTGCAAAAGCAGCACCATTAAGCGAAGAGGCACAGAAGTTAGAACTCTGGCTGGATAAAGGTTATCAGGCAGCAATGGGTTATATGGAAAAGAATGTTCATAAAAGAAAAGATGTAAAAGAAATTCTTCCTGAAGCTAAAAGTGTAATATCACTTGCAGTTAATTACTACACGGATCATCAATACTCTAACGAAAAATCAAAAGGAAAGACCTGCCTGCCGGCAGGCAAGGTTTCACGCTATGCCTGGGGTAAGGATTATCATTTAATATTATGGGAAATGCTTGCTGACTTTGAAGCAAAACTTCTTGAGCTTGAACCTGAACTTAAAACTTTATCATATGTTGATACCGGACCTGTTATGGATAAAGTCTGGGCGGTAAAAGCAGGACTCGGATGGATGGGAAAACACACTAACGTTATTAATAAAGAAATCGGGAGCTGGATATTTTTGGCTAACATAATTACAAATTATGAGTTTGAATATTCCGAAATTATTACAGACCATTGTGGAAGCTGCACAGCTTGTATTGATGCCTGTCCAACTAATGCAATTGTGGAAGAATATGTTGTTGATTCAAATAAATGCATTTCATTTTTAACAATTGAGAACAAAGGGGAAATAAATCCGGAGTTCAAAGGAAAGTTTGATAACTGGATTTTTGGTTGTGATATCTGTCAGGATGTTTGTCCATGGAACATAA
The DNA here is from genome assembly GCA_046484705.1 of Ignavibacteriaceae bacterium. Classification (GTDB taxonomy): domain Bacteria; phylum Bacteroidota; class Ignavibacteria; order Ignavibacteriales; family Ignavibacteriaceae; genus JAGXRK01. Next base: position 3,493 of record JAWOIK010000152.1, read on the forward strand.
AATTTGCTGAAGAAACATCGATAAAGGAGTTTCACCCGGTTGAAGGCAGAACAGAATTTGAAGTTGAAGAAATAATTGATATGAATGAAGATGAATTCAAAGAAAAATTTTCTCTTAGTCCTGTTAAACGAACAAAGCTGAAGGGACTAAAAAGAAATGCTGAGTTCATACATGAGTAAATTGTATTGTCAGTTTGGCGAGAGTGCAATACTATAGTTAATTATTTGTTAAAGTGAATATTTGAATCTTCAACAAGTTATCTGAATCTTACGAATACAAATTTTAATCTTTTTTACAGAATCTTATATTGAGGAAAAAATGTCTGAGAACAACGGAAATAAAAATCATCACAAAATAGTAATAATCGGAGGAGGACCTGCAGGATTTACCGCCGCACTTTACACAGCCAGAGCAGAATTAAAACCTGTTGTGTTCGAAGGAATGCAGCCGGGCGGTCAGTTAACTATTACGACCGAAGTTGAAAACTATCCCGGCTTTGAAAATGGAATTATGGGCCCTGAATTAATGGATGTTATGAGAAAGCAGGTACAAAGATTTGGTGCCGAGTCCATCTATAAAGAAATAACCAAAGTTGATTTTTCAAATCGACCTTTCAAACTTAAATCGTATGATGAAGAATACACTGCTGACGCAGTTATTATAGCAACAGGCGCTTCTGCAAAATTACTTGGTATAGAAAGTGAAAAAAAATATATGGGTTATGGAGTTTCTGCCTGCGCAACCTGTGACGGCTTTTTCTTCAAGGGATTGAAAGTATTAGTCGTCGGCGGTGGAGATACTGCAATGGAAGAGGCAACATTCCTCACAAAGTTTGCAAGTGAAGTTACTATTGTGCATCGCAGAGAAGAATTCAGAGCTTCAAAGATTATGCTTGCACGTGCACAGAAAAATCCGAAGATAAAGTTTATGACAAACAAAGTTGTAAAACAAGTCCTTGGTGTTGAAGAGGATGGTAGGAAAAGAATGACAGGTGTTATACTTGAAGATACTGTTGATGGATCAAC
>JAWOIK010000164.1:0-8330 GCA_046484705.1 Ignavibacteriaceae bacterium
TTAAAAAATGAACAACACAAAATTATCTGAATCAGATGGTTCAGCAAACAAAGTTGTTAAAGTAAAGATTGAACGGGGAAATGTTCAACGAAAGGAATATTTTTTTTCCGGATCATTTACCATTGGTCGTTCTGATGAATGCTCAATTCAAATAGATGAGGGAGTGGTAAGTCGCATCCACCTTGAAATAAATTTTGAAACTGATAAGTGGTGGATAAATGACAAACAAAGCAGCAACGGAACATTTCTTAACGGAAATAAAGTAGACCACATTGAGTTAAAAAATACTATATCACTTGAGCTTGGCAGCAACGGACCGATACTTTTATTTTCACTTGTTGAAAGTGAAGTGACTGAGAAGCAACCTGAGCCCCAGCCTAATGATCCTTCAGTTACAAAATACATCAAACACTATTTCGATGAATCTGCTGATGAAAGTCAGATTGGTGATCACACAAGGATGATGAGGCAGGCATTTAAAGTTGTAAAGAAAAAACATACATCAAAATATCTTAAGTTAATAATTGCAATTGGTGTTATTGCCGTAATTGCCGGAGCTTATGCTATTTATCTTAATGTTAAGGAAAACAAGCAGAGGGAACTTGCTGAAAATGTTTTCTATAATATGAAGGAGCTTGAACTTGAGATTGCAGCACTGAAGGATGTGCTCCAGGAGTCAGATGACCCGAAAATTCGTGAAGCACTTGCAAGAATAGATGCTAAACGCCAGGAACTTGAAAATAATTATAATAAAATTGTAGACGATTTAGGTATTTATGATCTGAAGGAAGAAGATAAAATCATCACGAGAGTGGCAAGGGTGCTTGGTGAAAGTGAACTTACCATGCCGAAAGATTTTACGGATGAAGTAAAGAAGTATATAAAAAAATGGCAGTCGAGTGACCGCCTGGTAAAAGCATTGGATCGTGCTCAGAGCAGAGGATTTAACCAGGTTGTTGTAAACTATCTTACTATGAATCAACTTCCTGTACAATACTTTTATCTTGCTTTACAGGAAAGCGATTTCAGGGAACAGATAGTGGGACCGCAAACACGTTACGGTTATGCTAAAGGTATCTGGCAGTTTATTCCTCAAACAGGTCAGAGATATGGGTTAAAGATCGGTCCTCTTGTTTCTCAAAACATTTACGATCCCGGTGATGAAAGGTTTAACTTCCCCAAAGCTACTAGCGCTGCGGCACGTTATATTAAGGATATATATAAAACTGACGCACAAGCCTCCGGTTTACTTGTAATGGCTTCCTACAATTGGGGCGAAGGTAATATTATAAGGCTCCTTCGAAGAATGCCGGAAAATCCCAGAGACAGAAACTTCTGGAACCTGCTTAAAAATTACAGGGACAAGCTGCCTGATGAAACTTATAACTATGTCTTTTATATTTTTTCTGCGGCTGTTATTGGTGAGAACCCTAAATTATTTGGATTTGATTTTGAAAACCCTCTGCAGGAAGCGATTTATTCACTTGAAAATATGTAATTGACTTAAAAAAAATATTTTATGGATTTTAAGTATTAAGTATCAATTTACAATAAATACAATGTCAGAAAATCAAAAATTAAAAATAGAATATTCCGGGCAAACTGATATAGGTATGGTGCGTACTGACAATCAGGACAGCTTAGGAAAATTTCCTCCCGACGGTCTGGATATTTATCAGGAGAAGGGAGTACTCTTCGTTGTGGCTGATGGAATGGGCGGACATACCGGAGGAAAACAAGCCAGCAGTATAGCAGTTGAAACCACCGGAACTGTGTATTATGAATCATCGCGGAATCCTTCCGAGGCGTTAAAAGAAGCAATAATTTCTGCAAATAAAAAAATATTCCGGACTGCTGAAACTACCTCCGGACTTTCCAAAATGGGAACCACCTGTACTGCTTTAGTTATGGTTGGAGACCAGGCTATTATTGGACACGTGGGTGACTCGCGTATTTACAGGATTGAAAACGGTAAGATTGAACAGCTTACAAATGATCATACCAAAGTTCAGGAAATGTTAAGAGAAGGAGTTCTTACGCCTGAGGAAGCAAAAGTATATCCTTCAAAGTCTGTTCTTGCACGTGCTCTTGGTGTTGAAGAAAATGTTAAGGTAGATATCATTTCAAATATCCCGCTGAAATCGGGGCAAAAGTATTTAATCTGTTCAGACGGTTTGGCTAAAGTAAAAGAAACAGAAATACTTAATATTATTACTGAAAACAGTATTGAAGCTTCCTGTAAAAAGTTTGTTGCGCTTGCAAATGAACGAGGTGGAAAAGATAATGTAACCGTACAAATTATTTCTGTAGAATCGCAGGACTCAGAAGTTTTTTCGGATCAACCTGAAAAATCCGGTTCAGGAAAATCTAAGATGATTATTTTTTCATTTTTATTAATTGCGCTTATTGCATTTGGGGTATATCAATTCAGAGATTCACTCTCCGGATTATTTAGCTCAAAAGAAATTAATAATAATGAAAATAATGTTACAATTAGTGATGGAGTTAAAAATGAAATAATCGATAATCATGTCACTTCCGGTTTACATTCTGAATTGCTGCAACGTGCAAATAAATATTACGAGAATGGTAGAATTGAAACCGCACTGGATCTTTATAAAGGAATACTGGATGAAGAGCCAATGAATCTTGCAGCGTTACAAGGCATAAATAATATATCCGCTTACTACTTAAAAAATGCTGATGAATTAAGGAGTGAAAACAGATTTGAAGAAGCATTAAGCATTTATCAATTGGTAAACGAATTACAACCAGGCAACGAGAAAGTCAGAAATTTAATTCTGATATGTGAAGATCAATTAAATAATGGCAATCCGGAACATCAATCCCCGGATAATTCTGATTCACAAATCAAGTTAAAAGAAAGTAATGTAATTATAGTTACAGATTTTTTAGAAGCAGACTGGAATTTCATAAACATACCCTCAAACCAATACAATATTGAGCCTCAAGAGATAGAATTTTCAGCAAGCTCCATTGAAAAAAAATCACTATTCAGACAGGAATTATTTAATGCAGAACTATCAGTTGAACTTAAAACAACTTTGCCCGACAATAATTCGATGTCAGGTATTATTGTAGGATATAATCAGCAAAACAATGAAAAACCCGAGGAGTACTATCTGCTTTCTATCCATCAAAGTATTCTAACATTGAATAGAATATCAGATAATAAGTCAGAACAATTATTAAAAATGAATTCACCTCAAATGGACAATAAATCGGCCGGAATAAAATTAAAGATTTTGTGTTCGGATAACAGGATTTTTATTTTCAGTGTAGCACGGCTGTTAGGAAATTGGGAAGGTAAAAATAATATTGCAGGTAAAGTAGGTTTTATTGCCGGACCTGATGTTCATGCCAAATTTTATAATATGCATTTAAAAGGAATCAGGAGATGATAGAATATCCTGGTCATAAAACATTTTAAAAAATGATTAATAACAGATAGTATGGAAAAATTAGTTGGACAGATAATTGACAATTATAAAATATTGGAAATTATCGGGCGCGGCGGCATGGGGGTTGTTTTCAAGGCATTGGATATGAATCTTGAAAAAATTGTTGCTTTAAAAATGATCGATCCTTTTCTTGCAAGAGATGAAAATTTCTTAAAAAGATTTAAGACAGAAGCTAAGGCTCTTGCGAGATTAGAGAACATAAATATTGTAGGAGTTTATGCTTTAAGGGAAACAGAATTCGGGTTATTCATGGTGATGGAGTATGTCAGTGCAAAAACAATTTCTGAATGGATAAGGGAAAAAGGAAGATTTTCTGTAAGTGAAACAAAAGAAATTACCAGGCATGTACTGCATGCAATCGGTCACGCTCATAAAGTAGGAGTTATTCACAGAGATATAAAACCAAATAATATTTTATTGTGCGAAGATGGAACCGTAAAAGTGATGGATTTTGGTTTGGCTAAAGTGGTTCAGGATCATGGCGCCCAAAACACTGTAACGCAGGTAGCTGCGGGAACACTGTACTACATGTCACCGGAACAAATTAAAGGTCTTAAAAATGTTGATAATCGCTCAGACATTTATGCCATTGGAATGACGTTATACGAAATGCTTGCAGGCAGAACTCCTTTTGAAAAATCTGAATCAGAATTTACTATTCAAAAACAGATTGTTGACGGAAAGATTCCCTCTCCTCTTAAATACAATCCATTAATACCAAAAGATTTTGTAAAATTCATCATGAAATCTATTGATAAGGATGCTGATAAAAGATTTCAAAAAATTACAGAAATGCAATCTGAATTATCTAAACTGGAAGTAGCCGGCGATAATACGGATGACAAGACAAGAATCGTTACGGATTATGTTTCTCAGAACGAAGTGAATAATAATGGCAAGAATAAAAAAACTTTATATGCATCAATTTCTGGAGCTGTAGTAATAATTGCTATTCTTGCAGTTTATATACTAACCGGTACCGGCAACTCCGACGATGATTTACCGAATGACGATTCAACTTTTGATGTTATAAAAAATGATGATACTGCTCCCCTGTTCTCAAGCCTATCAATAAGTTCTGAACCGGCAGGAGCATCAGTATTTATAAATGATAAAAATGTAGGTAATACACCTCTGCTTGTTGATACGCTTAAAAACGAGATGTATAATATAAAAATCCGGATGAATGGATATGAACAATGGCTTGCCAGCAATTATCAATTGTTTGAAGGAACTAATAATCTTAACGTTCAGCTCAAACCTGTAAATGTAGCTGAATCTAAAGCAACATTAATTTTAAAAGCTGAACCGGAAGGAACAATTTATGTCAGCAACAGGAAACTGGAGTCTTCGGGAAACACTGTAAATGCAGAAGTAACGTCCGGACGGCACACTGTAAAGTTTGTTCATCCTAAATTCGGAACAAAGGAAACAACTGTTAATCTTTCTGCAAATGAAACCAAAAATCTAACATGCTATTTCCAGCAACAGGTTACAATTCAATCATTAAATAACTCTGGTGATGCTTTTTGGGGAACGATTTACATCAATGGTGAGAATACAGGGCGTACAACTCCCGGTGATATAGTTCTTGGTACCGGATCTCATCGTGTTACTGTTAAAAAAACAGGATTTAAAACACGGGAGGATGAAATAGTATTGAATATTTCACCTTCATTTGAATTAAAAAGTCAGGCACTTGTTTTTCATTTAGAATGAATTTATTAAAAGTTTTTTTTAACATTTTAAAAGGAGATACTTACAATGTATACATTTCTAACCCCAAGACTTTTCGGAAACAGAATGTTTCAGACATCTGTGGTAATTCTATTGTCTTTTCTATTCGTAAACAATATTCTGCAGTCTGATGATGCAAAAGAAAGACTGACCAAAGCGGAAAATTTTTACAAAGCTGCACAATTCGATAATGCTATTGAAATTCTTAATCAGTTATCTACCGATGACGCGGTTGATGAGGAAATTCAAAAAGATGCATTGAGATTTCTTGGAAGAGCATATACAGCCAAGGGTCTGTATGATGATGCTAAAACAGCTATATTGAAACTTCTAAAACTTGAACCGCCTATGGTTATGTTTAATCCGGATTATGAACCTCCGGTATTTATGAAACTTTATTACGAATCACGCAAGGAGTTTACAGGTTCTTACGAAGTTGAAAGACCCGATCCGGGAATGAAGACACTTGCTGTAATTGATTTTAAAAACCGTTCTATCGATAAAAAAGAACAATACGATCCTATGGAACTTGGGTTTGCTGACCTGGTTATTAACCGCCTGAATAATACTACCACAATGAAAGTGATTGAACGCGAAAGAATTAAATGGATTCTTGATGAAATTAAACTTCAGGACGAACATAACATGGAAGGCGCTGTACGACTTGGTAAGCAGCTTGGTGTTCAAACTGTACTGATGGGCAGTTTTATAGTTGTAAAAGGAGATATCTGGCTTGGTGCACGACTTGTAAAAGTTGAAACAAGTGAAATTCTGTTTTCGGATGAAATAAAAGGAGACCTTGATGATTTCTTTGAACTCATTGATGAGTTAAGCAACAAAATTGCTGCAAAAATAGATGCGGAATTAAAAGAAGATATTGGGGAAGTTGTTCCTGAAGCGCCATCTCTTGATGCAGTTATGTCTTATTCTATTGGGCTAAGCTATCTTGAAAGAGAAGATTACAAAAATGCGTATGCAAAGTTTCAGGAGGCACTAAAGTTCGATCCTAATTATGAAAAAGCAGAATTGAAAGCTCAGAGTATAGCTCCGCTGCTATAATGTTCTTTTATTGTTTAATAATTAATTTAATAACATTCTTACCCTTTAACATTAAGAGACGAAAGTGAAAAAGCTAAAACATTTTTTATTCACCGGATGCTTATTAATCCTGTTATTGATTTTCAATGCCTGTTCTTCAAAGCCAATAATGGATTACCCGGAATTATATAAACAACAGGTGTGGGAATGGGAAGACAGGTTGATATCGGATCCGGATAATTTTGACGCACTGAGAAATCTGAGTATGTACTACTCACAAATTAAAGATCATGAAAAGGCAAGATACCACATCGATAGAGCTTTGAAAATAAATCCTGACGATCCCGCTTTAATTTTGTATAAGGGCATAAACCTAGAATTCTTTGGAAGACAAGCAGAAGCTGTTGAACATTATAAACGCTTTACAGATGTTCCGCAAAGTTCTCCATATCGTGAAATATTGGAGGGTCGATTGTTATGGGTTAACCGGCAGCAGAATTATTCGGATATTAAAATGTTAGTTGAACAGGAAGACCAGATTTCTTCAGCGGAAATATCAGATAATACCTTGGCAGTGTTTCCACTTATATATCAGGGTATGAATCCCGATTATGTTCCATTAAGCCGGGGTTTTAGTGAAATGGTGAGTATCGATCTTGCAAAAGTAAAAAGTCTTACTGTGCTTGAACGAGTCAGGATACAGGCAGTGCTTGATGAATTAAAATTCAGCCAGAGTAATTTGGTTGATCAGTCAACAGCTCCGCGGACTGGAAAAATTCTGCGAGCCGGTACTATTGTTTCAGGAGATTATAACATTACTGATGACGAAAAATTCCTGATAAATCTTGGTTCCTGGGATTCGCAGACAACTGAAAGAAAATCCTGGATTAACAGATCAGGCTGGCTTGATGATTTTTTTGTGCTTCAAAAAGAAATTGTATTTTCTTTTCTGGAAAATAATGGTATAGAACTTACTCAGCAGGAAAAGGAGTCAATAGCATACATACCTACTCAGAATCTCGAATCTTTTCTGGCATATTCAAAAGGGTTGCTATTAGAAGATGCCGGTAAATTTAGTGAAGCTTCAATTCAGTATCAGAGAGCATCTGAGATTGATCCGAAATTTGAAATTGCGAATGATAAATTCAAAACGTCAGAATTAGTTGCTAAGAACGGTGGAGTAAAAGAAGAAATTGTTGAAGTCCTGAGAGTTGAGGATGCAGTTGTTAAGAATGAAAAAATAAATCTATCTGATAGTCGGACAGAAAATTTAACTACAAACATATCCTCCGGTTTTGTTCAGGGAATTGACAGCAGGAGTCCAGCGGAAGAATCTAATATTCAGAGTCAGCCTCTGCCTCCTCCTCCCCCTCCTCCAACAGGACAATAGGAAAAATATCCAATCATTTAAGGTAATTAAAATGAAAAGACTTTTACTCAACTTCGTATTTATAATTATCACAATTAATGGAACCGCTTTTTCGCAGATGAGTTCCGGTGATATAAAACCTTTCAGTCTGGATTTTTTTTCTGTCTATGAAGGAAGGTCGTTGAATGACAGTACAAAATTTTCAGAGTTCACTAACGGCTTTTGGATAGGCTACTTCTTTAGTAAAGATACAAAAGTTGCACTGACTTCAAGATATGCTTCAGTTGGCGGGGATGTAAATTCACTAAAAGGCTTTTCGGATTCCCAGGTTCTCATAAAGCACTCATTTGTTGAAGAAAACATTGGAATTGAAGGTGGTGTGAATATTCCTAGCGGCAAAACCAAGCTGACCATGGACGAATTTTTAACATCAAGAATTATAAGTCAGAATATATTTGCAATGAACACATCAAACTTTGGTCAGGGATTGAATACATTTTTGGGATTTACATGGACAAATCCGGTTTCTGAACAGGTTGTACTGGGCGCCGGATTATCATACCAGTTAAAATCTGAATATCAACCATTAGAGGATATCCCTGACAAGTATAGTCCTTCAAATGAAATTTCTGTTACGGGAGGATTGGATATAAAACTCACGGAAGTTTCAACTTTAACCGGTGATATAACAGGAATTTTTTACG
>JAWOIK010000170.1:0-21961 GCA_046484705.1 Ignavibacteriaceae bacterium
TTCCCTTTGTGCATCTGAATTCAACCCCTCTGGTAATCCAGGACCCATTTTTTCTTTTTCATATTTTTTTAAATCAGATGATAATTCGCCAGTAATAAAAATTTGAAGAGCTAACAAGGAAATAATAATTATCAATAAAATATTAGTGGTTTTACTTTTATCCATAATGCCTCTATTAATCTAGCCATATAACGGCGACGCAACCAACAAGCGGCTGCACCGTTTATGTTGTTAATGTAATATTTAACTATGTCGAGTCGGAAAACTATTTTTTTATTTACATATTGATTTTTTACTTATTAAAGATCTTAGGTTGATGAACTAAAATATATTTTATTCTAATCTTCCCATAGATGTTTACAATTGTTACACTTATTTACTTTTAAATTGCCAGAGTTCGGCGTAAAGGAAAAACTTAATAACATCATTAATAGCATTAACCAATTATGTTTGTTTTTAATTATTACATCATCAGAATTACAGCTGGGGCAAATTATTTTTTTCCTGAGTTAATACCTACTAATTCAGAATCCGAGAATAACTTAATTGCATCTTGATAATCTGATTCTTTTATTAAAAGTTTAACACCACCAAGTGCAGTAGTATAAATTGGATTAGCATAAATAGTATTTTCATCCATAATTATAGACTCAATACCATTCGATTCAAGTAATCCTTTCGCGATATTTGCATTAATAGGATTATTAAATGTTTTAAATACAATAAGTCTATCTTGCATATCAACATAACAGTGTGATATATTAAAACACCAGCGTTAATTAGTATTCAATTTTTTGTAATTCGCTCAACCATCCGCTTCAATCTCTCCCTAATACGGATCCCCCCTCCAGGCTCGTCGGTAGGTAAATGGAGGGTATGTTCATATATGCGGCTAAAACTTAGTAATTTCGTAAACCAAAATCCATTAACAAACAGCAAATGAAAGTCAGTGCACCGCTGTTTTCAGCATCAGCCATTGTGTTCGAAAAGTGATAGTTCCATTAATACAGTTGTTCCATCCGGGAAAATATTTTCACCAAATAAAAAGTTAAGCATCTCAGCATCTCCCTCCCATTTTATAATACCGATATCTTCCGCAAACCAGGCAAAGGCTTCAAATGTTAACGGCGGCTGCGTACTGGAAACTGTTATTACAGCAGCATAATGTACCTGGTGGACTAATTTTTTTGTCTGCAGGTTTGGCAATGTAATATCAAGTGAATCTTTTAATACGGATTTAGCATCTATGGTTAAAACATTAATTCCCAACCCGGCAACCTGTATTCTATAAACCGGCCAGGTCTGTGTTGTTTCAAGAGGCTGATACAAAAGCCGGTATTCAAGGTCAACATCAACAAAGCTGAGCAGGGTATCGGGTATAATTTCAGCTATTCCGGTTGTATCTACATAATAAAAAATACCGGAGTTACTTTTCCTGAAATATAAATTGCCGACAGAAGCAGTACCGTTTAACTGGAGCGAATCCACTCGAACTCTGTAAGGAACGGACCGAATAAGGGTATCAGTACCGTAGTATGTTTTCATTAATCCCGACTGCGTTAGAGTTGCGTTACTATAAACCGAAACATCATAATTATAAATTGTGCCTTCATCAACTGGGAAAAAATCCTGATCCGGTGTAACCGGAGGCGGATTCGTTATTGCATCTTGACATGATGACAATGTAAAAATTAAAATGGGTATAATAATAATTCCTGCTATTTGCTTTATCATAACTTCTCAACCGTTTCTATTAATTGTTCAAATGCTTTCCATCTGTGGCTGATTTTATTTTTTACCTGAATGTTCATTTCAGCCATGGTTAGATTGTAACCATCCGGTACAAAATGAGGATCATATCCAAATCCGTTTACACCACGGGGCTGTTTAATAATTCTACCTGAACATTCACCGTATCTGTTTTCAATTTTATAACCATCGTAATAAACTGCAATACAAATATATTTCGCCAAATGGGGTTCGGGATATTTCTTCAATTCTGCCACCAGTTTGCGGTTATTATCTTCATCTGAGGCATTTATTCCTGCATACCTTGCTGAGTACACACCCGGTGCATCGTTCAACTGAGCAACTGCTAAACCTGAATCATCTGAAATTACCGGCATCCTGAAATACTCGTAAGCAGATTTTGCTTTGAGTAGTGCGTTCTCTTCAAATGAACTACCTGTTTCTTCAATTAGAGGATAATTTTCAAAATCAGAAAAGGAAAGGATTTTAATGTTAGCGGATTTAAATATTTCCCTGATATCATTCATCTTCCCCTTATTTGTTGTTGCTATCAGGATGCTTTTGTCTTTCATACACGGTTCAGTAATTTCTTTAATTCAGATTTAGCCGAACTTATTATTTCCTGTTTATCATAAATAAGTGATGAACTATTCTTTACCACCCACTCACCATTAATCATAACCGAGTGTACATTTTTGTCTGAAGCAGCATAAACTATTTTTGAATAAACAGAATCCGGATCATCAGTGTAGTTCAAATCAATTTCATTTAAATTGAGCAGCACAAGATCGGCTTTTTTTCCGGCTTCAATACTTCCGGTATCGACATCAATATGCAATGCGCGTGCACCTTCAATTGTTGCAAGTCTGAAAACAGTTTGTGCGTCCATGCTCATTGGACCGTGAGTTGGTTTTTGAATCAAAGAAGCCAGCCGCATTTCAGTGAATGCACTAAGATTATTATTACATGGAGCACCATCAGCACCAAGTGAAACAGAGATACCTTCTTTCATGTAACGGGGAATATTGGCTATACCGGATCCAAGCTTAAGATTTGAAGATGGACAATGAGAAATCCTTACATCATTATTTTTCAGAACATCAATTTCGTTTTCATTTACGTGAATACCGTGCGCAAGCACAGTATGATCATTCAATATTTCGATTGAATTAAAATGTTCTATGTTATCCTGTCCATACTTTCTTCTAACTTCAGCAATTTCATTTTTATTTTCAGAAGAGTGAGTGTGATAAATGCTGCCTGGAAAATCTTTCTGCATTTCTGATGTTTCTCTCAATAATTTATCAGTACAGGATAAAATAAATCTTGGTGCAAATCCATACTTAATCATTCCGTCTGATTGATTATGAAAATCTTTTGCAAGCTGATAAGTATTCTTCAGCTCATCCTTCGTTGTAGATTTGAATTCGGGGAATAGATCATTCTGATCAATCATACATTTTCCGGCAAAAGCACGCATACCGGTGTTGATAAGTTCTTCAAAAATAATTTCCTGATGGTTGAGTGTACCCATATCCAGAATCGTAGTAGTTCCTCCTAACTGCAGTTCTGATATTCCGGCTTTAACCGAAGCACGCAGTGACTCTTTGGTATGAGCATTTTCATAAGGGAATATTTTCAACTGAAGCCAGTCAAGTAATTCCAGATCATCTGCAAGTCCGCGAAACAATGTCTGACAAAGATGAATATGTGTTTGTATGAAACCTGGTATTAAAGTAAGTTCAGGATAATTAAAAATCTCCCCGTCAAACTTTTCCATAGAATAATTGCTCAAATCGTGTATAGCGGCAATCCTATTATCAATAATCTCTAGAGCATGGTTAATTAATATTCTATTCTTATCATCAACGGTAACTATTTCTTTGGGAATTATCAGCCATCGGTTCGAACTCTTAATCTTACTCATAGTCTTACTCTTCTTCTTTCTCCTGTAAAATATCTTCCATAACATCAAATGCATATCGAAGGTGGGGAATAACAATTGAGCCGCCGACAATTAAAGCTACATTAAAAGTTTCAAACAGTTCTTCTTTCGTTGCACCTTCCTGGATAGAACGATCGATATGATAGAAAATACAATCGTTGCATCTTAACACCATTGAGGCAGCTAATCCCATCAACTCTTTAGTTTTGGCATTCAATGCACCGTTAATATATGCTTTATTATCAAGTGCAAAAAACTTATTAAAATCCCTGAAACCTGAGTTAAGGATTTTATCATTCATTTCGGTTCTATACAATCTTGTTTCCGAAGTAGTTTTTTTCATAATGCTTCTGGATTTAATATAACTGTTACACTTAAAAATTAGTTAGTATCATTTACTCTCTATTATCCAGTTCAAAATCTTAACCATTCTTTTAATCTTAATCTTTAAAAATCATTTTTATCCGCATCGTAAGATATCTCAAGTTTTTCCTTTGGTAAGGATTCTACTTCATCCTCCCAGTCATATTTTTTAGGAGGATCAATTTTTCTGAAAATGAACGCTGCGATTAAACCCATTATTGCTCCAAAGAAATGAGATTCCCAGGATATTCCTTTCATTCCCGGAAGAATTCCCCAAACCAATCCGCCGTACAGAAAAACCACCAGGAGCGAAAGTGCAATTGACTTATTATCCTTTTTAAATAAACCATTAAAAAAAAGAAAAGATACATAACCATAAACCACACCGCTGGCGCCTATGTGATAAACTTCTCTGCCGAACAGCCACACCAATAATCCGGTTCCGAAATAAATTAGGAAAAAAGAACGGTAAGCAGACTTTGGGTAGAAATAAAAAATACTAATGCCAAGAATAATTAAAGGAGCAGTATTCGAAATAAGATGCGAAAAGCTGCCATGAATTAATGGTGAAGTTAGTATCCCGATCATACCTGAAAAACTTCCTGGTAACACACCGAGCGGACTTAAATTAATCGAGAAGACTACAGCTATTAAATGGATCACCCATAATACTGCCGGAAAGGTTAAGGGTATGCTTAGTCTTTTAATTTTTGAATCACTGATTTGCAATTAATAACTCTATTATTTACTGCAAATATAAAGTTATCAATCAAGCAAGACCAATTTTGATTTAGGAAGTTAATCAATAATTAAAAATAAAGTTTAAACCGAATCCACTCATCCTCTGTCATTTTTAATTTTATATTCCGGGGGTAAACTGCTAAAGCGTAAAGAATTATGATAAGCAGTTGTATGACTAATCTATATAAAGTTGTTATGGGATTAAAACCATTCCAATGAATCGAATACTAATTCACTAAATGTTTATAATCAATAATCCTTAAGTTCAGTAAAACTATACATCACAGATTTAAGATCACTTTTATTACTTATGTACTCTGACGCTAAAGACCATCCGACCAATTGATAGAACATTTTCTCACATTCTACCAGTGCAAATAGATATATAATTTTAACACCATCTAATGAGCCGCTTATTTCACACATCATATAGGGGTGTTTTGTATCAGAAGGTTGGATTGTTTCTGTCAACTGTCCATCCTCGAGAGAACTAACCATATTGAGAACTATTGCTTCATAAAGTTCGGAGTGTGTATAATCCTCTAAATCAGATTTATCTTCTGAAAAAGCAATCAGATAAACTTCATTCGATAAATTTCCGATCTGAATGCTAGCTTCAGGATTAATATTTTTAAGAATATTCCATTCATCAGGTAATTTCAGCGTGAATAAATTATCTGTTGAAGTAACTATTCTGTTTTCCGAAATTATCTCATCAGAATAATACATTTTCTCTGCCTGCAGTTGAAAAATTATTGCGAACGCACCGATTAAAACCAAATAAAATATTGCGGGCAGAATGATAAACCACACTAATGCCTTCCATTTTATTACATTAAAAATTTTTCTTGCGCCAATATAGCTGGTGATTAGAGAACCAAATAGAAAAACCAGGACAATGATTCCTAAGATGCTATCTCGCTCTGTAGCTTCAAAATAATTTTCATAAATTATTGAGTGGACAAGAGTACCAAGTAATAAAGGTGCAGCATAGACAAAGGATGAGTAAATATAAATCTGTCTTGCAGCTAAGTTATCGGGATTTTCCTCACCAGAAAATCTTAACCTGGTTTTATACCACCAGCCTCCAAGTGTCCAAATAAAGAAACTACTTATTAACCCCATAACAACAACTGTTATCCAAAATCCTACCCAGGTTTCTCCCAACGCAGATAATCCTCTGCTTCTTCCAAACTGTTCTCGTAAAATGTCCATATCGAACCGGTCTATTGCAGAAGCAATACCGAATACAATTGTTGCCAGAATAAGATGAACCTTATTACCTATTTTTACAGTTGACTCAAAGAATTTTCCGGGTGAGATAAATAGATCGATAAGTCGTGGAGACTCAATGTATTCTTCATTGATGAGATTGGTGTTATCAGGCTCTGAAATCATGTAACCTCCTATTCGAGTTTGGGAGAATCACTCTTTTGATTACTAAATTATCTCTAAGCGATTTGAGATATTTATTGATAAGCTAATAATGCTTTTCTTTGTACAAATATTCAGAGTATAACACATCAAGTTCCCCTTACTAATAGAATTCAATCAGAAGAATTAATTTCACATGTCTAAATTAAATCAGGTGTTGACAGTTTACAAGTCTTTTCCGATAATATTAATCAGGTAGTACACCCATTATTCTCCGGAGTGTTTCTTCATCTGCAATCAGCATTTCATTTTTTAACAGCCTGGGAGTTAGTGTTCTCCAGTTTTCATCCGTAGAAAAAATTTCTTTGAACATAGGAAGAGCTTTTTCAAGTTCACCAATGTTAACGAGTGTTACCGCAGTCCAGTATTTCATTTCAAGGTTATCAGGGAACATTTCCATTGCCGCAGCATACTCTTTCATAGCAAGTTCCATATCATTTTTTTCAACTGCAAAATCACCGTTATTCATATGCTCGTAAGCCCGGTAAACTTTTAACAGTCTTTTAATTTCATCAACCGGTTTAGGATGATCTTCAACTCGTAAGTCGATCATTCTGTCTTCCCATAAATTGCCGGTTGGAATTCCACGTACAACAAGAATTGAAGCAGACTGCTGACCGCGAATATCCCCACCAGCATTTTGCGCCGCTTCCATTGCTGCAATCATCCTTTCCGCAAGTGGTCCTTCAGAATTTTCAAATGCTTCTGCCATTGCTTTCGGCACAAGATCATTGAGCATTAAATTAGCCTGGACTGAGTATTTCTCACCAACAATATGTCCGGCTCCCTCAATACATTTATTTCCGGTAAAAGCTTTTACATTCCCGTTTATTTCCAGAATGGCTAACTGCCGAAATTCTCTTCCCTCATCCGAAGCAATTAATAAATCAAGTGTTTCTTCTGCACTCATTCCGCTTTTCATCAATTCCAATCCTCTCGGACCAAATGAAGGATTTACAAAAGATTGAGTTGCAACAACGCCGACTCCTGCTTCACCCCATGCAACAATGGAACCGACTGAGAACCAGTGTGATTGCACAGCTACTCCCATTTCTCCTGTTATAGGATCCAGTGCTACAATCGAATAGGTATGTGCTAGAGGATTTTCTTTATTATAAACTTGTGCAGTTGCTTGGCATACGAAGAATAGGATACTAATCAAAATCAATAATTTTTTTTTCATCTTGTAACCTTTATAAATGTTTCAAAATATTTTTAATGTAGGTGATAATTGCTATTTAAAATTGAAAATATGCTTTCTTAATTCTTCAACTGAATGAAAAATTTTATCACTATTTATCTCTTTAACTTTTTCAGCTCCATAACTATCCCAAAGGACAGAGGCATAGTCCACTCCCGCTGATTTTGCAGCCTCAACATCTGAAACAGCATCACCGATCATCAGTACCTCCTCCTTTGACAGATTAAAAGCATTCACAAATTTTAAAATGCCTTCAGCCGATGGTTTATGTTCTTCAACATCATCACCGGTTACAATCATATCAAAGTGTTCAGCCATTCCTATTTCCTGCAAGGTTATCATTGATGAACGTCTGCCTTTACCCGTATATACTGCCAATAAAGCGGGATGGCTTTTAATATCCATTATTAATTCCTTTATTCCGGGATAAGCTTTGGCAATCGAGTGATTCGATTTATAATATTCGTAGTAATCTTTCGAAGCTTCTTTAAGTTTATCGCTAAACAACTGTTCGAGAATTACGCTTTCAGGCGGACCGAACATTGCCATTATTTCACTATCTGTAAAAGTTTTATTCAGGTATTTCTCTGCAACATGATTAAATGTATCGAATATTAATTGATTTGTTGCTGTCAATGTTCCGTCTATATCAAAAATAATTCCCCTGTATTTCATCTTTAGTTTTCTTTCGTTTCTGTTATTTCGAAAATGATTAGATTGCCATCAATATCTAATGATACGAAGGAATCATCATCAATTGCAGCAATTGATACAATTGGCGCATTGTATGAATTAAACAATGCTGTAACCTTCAGGTCCTTATCAATCAGTACAATATCACCTTCCGAAGTTCCATTAAAAATGTAATTGTTTTTTTGAACAAAGTTATCCGGAAAGTAATTCCTGCTTAATGATGGAAATGACCGGACTAACTTTCCATCTACTGATGAAACAATGATATAGTTATTATCTCTGCCTTTAATTAAGATTTGTTCCTCATCCAGGATAGCAAATGCATGTTGATGAGGTATATTAATATTTATCCATCTCTGAGTTCCCTGCAGAAGATCAATTGCTGCTATAATATTTTCATCAAAAAGTATGTACACATTTTTTCCATCTGATACCGGGGCGGCAAATGAGTCACTCTTATCAGCATTTCCGGGGATTTTCCACTTCCAAATTAAAGTTCCGGATATTGTGTTGAGCGCAAATACTTCACCATTCCGGTTGTTGAAAATAATCATATTACTGACTTCTAACGGAGGTGCATTAATTCTTCCTTTATTACTTTTATGAGTCCACACCAACTCAAGCGAAAAAAGTTCATAGCAATAAATTGCGCCGCTGATAGTTGTTACAATTATTCCTTTAGTATCGTATCCATTGTGGTTAATATCAATAAGAGCCAATGGACTGCTAATATTTTCAGATAATCCTATAATTTGAAGTACATCACCATTATTAGCATTTAATGTTATTAAATCACTTTCAAAAATTGCTGCGGCTAAAATATCTTTATACCTTACCGGCGAATAGAATATCGTTCCGCCGGTATAATATTCCCATTGCTTTATTCCATTTTTGTTAATCGCATTTATTGTTCCGGATTTTGAAGCAGTGTAAATCAAGTTGTCATTAAAGTTAACCCGTGCATGATGAGTTTCATTGAAAGGAATTATTTTTTTGATCTTTACCTGGTCGGAATAAACCTCAACATCAATTATATCAACTGGTTGAAAGTTGCCCGGCTTACGCTCAAATTGATCGATTAGTAAATCGGATTTTTCCGTAAGCAGCCTTTTGAATATATAAACCGTATCATTTTCCAATTTTATAATATTGTATGATAATTCATTTTCTGATACGGATGGCAGTTTTATAAGATTAGTATTTTCAAATATTTCTCTTGAATACTGCTTTTCAGCAGGAGTGAAAAACAGGGTATTATCAATTTTGCCCAGAACGCTTTTCATATTTTCAAGGTTACTAATTTCAGAGGGAGTGACAGGACAGAATATGAACACATTATTTAACCCGGATGATGAAATAAAATCGTCTATCCATTTTCTCTCATCAATATTTATTCTGTACAGGTGTTGGTTGAATGGTATAAAAGGATTTATGCTTAAAAATATTTCATCAGAAAAATTAAATGAAAAACCGTCACCGCCGATTGACTGTAAATAATCAACTCCTCCGTTCAATGCTTTTGATATGTCATTAATGCCGGGTGCAACATAGAAGGGTATATCAAGTTTATATAACAGGTTATCAGCAATATTTAGATTAGTGTAGGAACCATCCGTTGAGATGCTCCCAAAAATTATAACAAAATCCAAATCATCTCGTTCATTAACCTGGTTAATGATGCCTTTAAGATTTGTTTCAGAATTTTTAACACCAATAAGCGGATCAGCTATAACAGCAAAATTAATTGTTTGAGAGAGGGAAAAATGAAAGTTAATCAGTATTAAAAAGAAAAGTAAAATTGTTTGCCTGTTTTTAATCATCGTATTGGTATAGAATTAAAATAATAACAAACTAAAATAATGAATTAATAGCTGATTACATTTATTAAAATTTGATACTAAACAGTATTTCCATTTGTGATTATTTATAAGGATTAAATAAAAAATCAGCATATATAATTTTGTTATAAATAGTAATTTCTTCAGTCAAATTATGTAACAATTACTTCTTAAATTATTAAGTACCCGAATTTAACTCATATAAAACTTTCAAAAATGGCATAATTATAGCTATAACAGGTCAGAGGTTCGGGTAATTCTTTAACTAATCGCATTTTAATAATAATTTTATATTAGAGTCTATCTTCTGATGAAGACCTAATATAATATACACCGTAGCGGATTGTATATGTCAATTCGTAACTAATCAATCAATACTAAATAATTTATGGAGACATAATGAAAATCTTTCTGTACACTTTCTTATTAATTTTTGCTTTTTCCTTTGTAGTAATCGCTCAGGATGGCGGCAGACAATATGTTCCTGGTCAAAACTTCGGTCCAGACAGCAATAGCCCGGTTAAGAGAGAGATTGACTTATCTAGTCACTTCGCTATTGATGCTCAGTTAAAAGAAGCAATTGAAAACGGCGATGTTGAAACTGAAATTTTATTAAGACATGAAATGGATGAACTCAATAAAGAGAACATAATTATACCAGATGGAAATGATAGAGATTTCCCATCAAATGATTCACCCACTTCGCCAGATCAAACGGATTGGCTGCCCAATGATGTCATGATTTATTCCGGAGATATCGGTCAGCTCGAGTCGGGTCATAAAAGAGTAGATCTTAAAATGGGTGAAGATGGAAATCTTTATACAGCTCATATAAGAAGACCAGCAACAGGATTAAATGGCAGAATAGATGTTTATCAATCCTCAGATGGAGGTAATAACTGGAGTTTTGTACAAGGCATTCAGAGTACAACGGCTTACTTCGGGCAGGTTTCAATGACTGTAGAAGTCAGGAACAATCTTAATCCAGACTCCACCAGAATATTCGTATTTTATTCTCGCTCAGTAAACGAGAATTTCGATGGTGCAACTATAAACTTTGCTTCATTTAGAAGAGACGGTTCAGCGTTCATTGGCGGAACCTCTGTACTTACGCCTTCAGCAGGAAACAAACTGTTTTATCCTTCTGCAGTCAGCGATGGGCAGTATTTTTCAAGCGGGACGTACATAGGCGTAACATGCGGTGAATATTCAAATGATGGTACTCAGGGAATTAATCTTCATTTTGCACGTACAACAAATTGGGGTACCAGTTTTACGACCAGTGTTATCAATGATGGATATCCCACCTGGGGTGATTGGTATCCTGTATCATCATTTAAGAAAGGTCTGAATTTAGCTGCCGATTCTATTTATATTGCAGTTGAAAGAAGATTTAGCACTACAACATCAAAAATACGGGTACTGGCTACAAGCTGGACGCCATCAGCTTCATTTTTCAGGTATAGCTTACCTCCTGGTGGGGATGAGGAATATTTAAAACCAGAAATCACAATAGTTCAAGATGCCAATGCTTTACCGAAGCAGATAGTAGTTGCTTGTATAAAAGATGGTCAGGCTGTCTATCATAGAAGTCTGGATGGCGGTGCATCCTGGACTCTTGATCTTAATTTAAGTCAATCATCCGAGAATAATATTTCATTTCTTTCCATCAGCTCAGATAGCAGCACTGCAGGAGATGATTATGTTATTGCAGCTTTTCAAAAGGGAAATGGTGATTCCATAGTTGTAAGGCGTGGAAGACCCGGTAGTCTTGGAGCAAGAATCGAAAAACCCAATGAATTTCGTTCTTCTCCTTTCAATTCTCCTAAAGTTGCTGTATTTAATTCTGAAGGTACAAAATACTCTGCTTTTACTTATACAGGACTAAGTGCTGGAAGTTATACTAGTAACCTGTACTTTAATCAGGAGAACCTTACAACCGGAATTAATCAAATTGGAACTCAGGTTTTAAGTGAATATACGCTTGAGCAAAATTATCCAAATCCGTTTAACCCTGCTACTACAATTCGTTTCAATATACCGGAACAGACCCACGTATCATTGAAAGTATTTAACAGTATTGGACAGGAAGTGGCTTCATTATTTAACGGAGTTAGATCCGCAGGTACTCATGAGATATATTTTGATGCTTCTAAATTGTCAAGCGGAATTTATTTTTACCAGATACAAACTGAATCATTCAAATCCACAAAAAAAATGATCCTCATGAAATAATTTTCCAAATATATTTTCAATAGGAAATAAGGATGGTTTTAAAGCCATCCTTTTTTTTAACCCTTCTCAAACTCATTGCATAAGAAACGCAACCTTTATAGTTTTACGCCCGTCTAATAAAATTAGTTTTGAAAAATTATCACTTCACAAACATCGAGGTTAAAATTGGACATTTCCGAATTGAATGAACGTATAAAAAATGAAAGTGCTTTTATAGATCTTCTGATGAATGAGATCGGAAAAGTTATTGTTGGTCAAAAAACAATGGTGGAAAGATTAGTCATCGGTTTACTTGGCAACGGACATATACTCCTGGAGGGTGTTCCCGGGCTTGCCAAAACACTTGCTATAAAAACCCTGGCATCAGCAATGAAGTCTAAGTTTCAGCGAATTCAGTTCACACCTGATCTTCTTCCGGCAGATTTAGTAGGTACACAGATTTACAATCAGAAGGATGGAAACTTTTTTATTCGTAAGGGTCCTATATTTTCAAATTTCATACTTGCTGATGAAATAAACCGTGCCCCGGCAAAAGTACAAAGCGCTTTACTGGAAGCAATGCAGGAAAGACAAATCACTATTGGCGAACAAACTTTTAAACTTGAAGAACCGTTCCTTGTTCTGGCAACACAGAATCCTATTGAGCAGGAAGGAACTTATCCATTACCCGAAGCACAGGTTGACAGGTTTATGTTGAAAATAAAAATTACTTATCCTCAGCGTGATGAGGAACTTTCAATAATGCGGCAGAATATGAGTTTGAATAACTTTTCTGTTAACCCGGTTATTTCACCCGAAGATATTCTGAAAGCAAGAAATCTGATTCATGATATCTACATTGATGAAAAAATTGAAAAGTATATTCTTGATATTGTTTTTGCCACCAGATCGCCAAAGGAATTCGGACTAAATAAACTGACTGAACTTATAAGTTATGGTGCATCACCCAGAGCTACAATAAACCTGGCTATTGGAGCCAAAGCTATGGCTTTCATTAAACGAAGAGGCTATGTAATTCCCGAAGATGTCCGTGCAATTTGTATGGATGTGCTTCGTCATAGGATTGCAGTAACATATGAAGCTGAAGCGGAAGAAATAACTTCTGAAAACGTTATTCATGAAATATTGAATAAAGTAGAAGTACCATAATATATTTTCAGTTTTCTGCAGTACGGTATTTTATTCAGTCAGGGTTGATGCAGATTTAAAATTATTATTAAACAAAATGATTACTAAAGAATTAATAAAACAAGTAAGACAGATTGAGATAAAGACACGCGGACTTGTGAACCAGGTTTTTTCCGGAGAATATCATTCTGTATTTAAAGGAAGAGGAATGGAATTTTCCGAAGTGCGTGAATACCAGCTAGGTGATGATATACGTAATATCGATTGGAATGTTACAGCACGTTTCGGTCATCCATATATAAAAGTGTTTGAAGAGGAACGCGAACTTACCGTTATGCTTATTGTTGATCTGAGCGGTTCACTGATGTTTGGCTCTGTTTCAAAAACCAAGCAAAGAGTTGCAGCAGAACTAAGCGCAATTCTGGCATTCTCAGCATTAAAGAATAATGATAAAGTAGGTTTGATTTTATTTACCGATAAGATTGAAAAATTTGTTCCGCCAAGGAAAGGAAAAACTCACGTCCTCAGAATAATCAGGGAAGTGCTTTCATTCGAACCGCGCGGCAAATCAACAAACATTAAGGGTGCACTTGAGTATATGCACAATGCAATCAAAAAAAAATCTATCGCATTCCTGCTGTCGGATTTTATGGATGAAGGGTATGAGAAAATTTTAAGAATTGTAGGGAAAAAACATGATTTGATTGGAATTGTTCTGGATGACATCCGTGAAAAAGAATTTCCGAGAGTTGGTTTGATAAAATTAAAGGATGCAGAAACCGGGGCAGAAAGATGGATTGATACAAGCAATACTAAAGTCAGACAGGCATTAATGATCTCTCAAAAGGAAAAAATCCGGAAACGAACATCGCTTTTTCTTTCAAGCAGACTGGATAGTATTGAAGTCACAACAGGTGAAGATTATGTGAAACCACTTGTAAGATTTTTCAAATTACGGGAAAGACGATGGTAAAGAATTTTATTCTATCGCTTTTGATCTTTATTTCTGTTGAAGTACTTCCGCAAAATATTTTTGTAGAAGCTGCAGTTGACACAACAGATTATCTCATTGGAGATAGGATTCATTATACATTGAAAATTACATCGGATAAAAATGTTTTTCCGATTCGTCCATACTTCCGTGATAGTCTGAAAAATATTGATATACTTCAGGAAATAGATCCGCTGACTTCTGAATCCGAAACGGAAAAAACTTTTGAATACAAATACATCTTATCCAGGTTTGATTCTGCAGATGTAACTATCCCGGCAATAAAAGTTGAATACCGTGTTGTTGAGGATACCACCTTGCAAAACGTATTGTCTAATCCGGTTAGTTTTTCAGTACACAGAGTTAGTATCTCGCAGGAAGAGGATATTAAAGATATTAAACCTCCACTAAGGATTCCTATCAACTGGTGGATGATTGCATTGTGGGTTATGGTGGCGCTTCTTCTAATTGTTATCTCAATCTATCTATATAAAAAATATTATAAAAAGAAATCCATAGAACCAGTTGTGCTGCCGAAGAAAATAAAAATTCCTGCTCATGTTGCAGCGCTATCAAAACTGGATAAACTCAATTCAGAACAACTGTGGCAAAAAGGATTTATAAAAGATTACCATTCCAGAATAACAGAAATTATCCGTGAATATTTTGAAAAAAGATTCAATCTGCCGGCACTTGAAATGACTACATCCGAATCACTCAGTGATCTGGCAAAACATCCTGAAGCAGTAAATGTTTTGGATGTTACAGCAAAATTTTTGAGCAATGCAGATCTGGTGAAGTTTGCAAAGTATCAACCGCTGGCATCAGTTAATGATGAAATGATGATCCAGGCAAAAGAAATTGTAATTACCACCCGGCAAAATGGACAGAATACTGATGAGGTAAACGATGTTCGTTAATGTAACATTTGCTTATCCCTGGATATTGTATTTAATTTTTATCTTACCCCTGATGGCTGCGTGGTATATTTTTAAAGGAAGAAAAAACCAGTCTTCTATTACCTATTCCTCGTTTACGGTATTTGAAAATGTTCCAAATACATTTAGGGAAAGATTGAGGCATATACCTATTGCACTTCGATTGATTGGACTGGCTTGCTTAATAATTGCATTGGCACGTCCACAGGACTTTTCATCCGGACAGAATGTTTCCGCCGAAGGAATCGATATATCTATTGTACTGGACATTTCCGGAAGTATGCTGGCAGAAGATTTTAAGCCCAACAGACTTGATGCAGCAAAAAATCTTACTGATCAGTTTATACAATCAAGAATTACTGACAGGATCGGGCTGGTGATATTTGCGCGTGAAGCCTTCACGCAATGCCCGTTAACTATTGATTATGCTGTGCTCAGGAATTTACTAGCCGAAATAAAAAGCGGTATGGTGCCGGATGGCACTGCAATAGGAAATGCCATTGCAAACGGTGTTAACAGACTGAAGGACAGTGATGCCGAAAGCAAAGTAATGATACTTTTAACAGACGGTGTTAATAATGCTGGCGAAGTTGATCCATTATCTGCGGCTGAAATTGCAAAAGCATTCGGAGTCAGGATATACTCAATCGGTGTTGGTTCAAGAGGAGAAGCACCTTTTCCTGTACGAACCCCTTTTGGTACAAGGTATCAGATGATGCCTGTTGAAATTGATGAGCCGTTGATGAAAAGTATTTCTGAAGCAACAGGCGGGCAGTATTTCCGTGCAACTAACAATAAAGCTTTGGAAGAAATTTATGATACAATTGATAAGCTCGAAAAAACAAAAATTGAAATTACATCATACAGGACTGCCAGGGAACTTTATTATGGATGGTTAGGGGGCGGATTGATGCTTTTATTTCTTGAACTCGGATTATTAAAAACAATTTTCAGGAAACTGCCATAATGTTCAGATTTGCTAACCCCGAATATCTTATTGCATTATGGGCAATCCCGGTATTGATAGCTTTATTTTGGTATTTAACTATTAACCGGAAAAAATTGCTGGAAAAATTTGCAAGCAAAGGATTGCATAAAGTTATTATTACTTCATTCAGTGGTAAAAAAAATGCGCTTAAGTTTGGAATTATTTTAATTGCTCACACATTATTGATAATAGCTGCTGCTAATCCGCAAGTCGGTACAAAGATGACAGAGGTTAAGCAAACAGGTATTGATGTGTTTATTCTGCTTGATGTTTCATATAGTATGATTGCTGAAGATATTAAACCAAACAGACTTGAAAAAGCAAAACTCCAGATATCAAGCCTCATTCAGAAATTACAGGGTGATAGAATTGGACTGGTAATCTTTTCAGGTGAGGCTTATATACAGATTCCATTAACTACAGATTATTCAGCAGCAAACCTTTTCCTTTCTGCTGTGGATGTGAATTCAGTACCGCAGCCAGGTACGGCTATTGCATCAGCCATAAATCTTGCAGCAAGGTCTTTTGATTCATTATCAACAGAAAAAGTAATAGTTATAATTTCAGATGGTGAAGATCATGAAGGCGATTTAAATACGTCTATCAGTGAGGCTGGAAAAAAAGGAATAAAGATATATACAATCGGATTGGGTTCTCCGGATGGGGCTCCGATACCGGTGTTCGATTCCCGCGGCAGGATGATGGGATTTAAAAAAGACAGGGACGATAATACAGTTCTTACCAAACTTAATGAACAGATATTAAGGCAGATTGCATCTGAAGGTAATGGCAAGTATTTCCGCGGTACAAATTACGATGATTACCTTGACAGGATATATAAAGAACTCTCCGAGCTTGAACAAACTGAATATGGTGTAAAAAAAGTCACTGACTACGAAGATCGTTTTTATTATTTTTTATTCCCGGCAATCATACTTTTAATTATAGAGTTTTTTATTTCTGATAAACGCTCGGCTTTCTTCACAAGGTTGAGTAAAAAATTAGGTCTGGAGCAATAGTTATGATTTCAAAAATGAATATTTTATTTATACTATTCTTTATAATCACTATGAATATCTTCGCACAACCAGATCGGAAGATCAACAACCAGGGTGTTGATGATTTTGAATCAGGTAATTTTGCTGAAGCCGAAATAAACTTTAAAAAAGGACTGGAAAAAGCTCCGGAAAACTTCATTGCGAATTTTAATCACGGTGATGCATTATATAAACAGGAAAAATATGATGAAGCCATAAGTTCATACAAGGCTGCTTTAGGAGATGCTGATAATGATCTTCGATCAGCTAAAATCCATCATAATATTGGCAATGCTCTTTTGAAATCGAATAAAATTCAGGAGAGTATTGATGCATATAAAACTGCACTTAAGCATAATCCCGATGATGCCGATACAAAGTACAATTTATCTTATGCACTGTCGCTGCTGGATAATCAGGATCAAAATCAGCAGCAGGATCAAAATAAAGATAAGCAGGATAACCAGGATCAAAACAAGCAGGATCAGCAGAATCAAAACCAGGATGAACAACAAAAAGATCAGCAAAATGATCAGCAGCAAAATCAACCTCAGCCTAAGGATCAGGAAACACAGCAGGATAATCTGAAACAGCCTCAGCAGCAGGAGGCTAAGATATCGAAGGAGGATGCTCAAAGAATTCTTGAAGCATTAAAAAATAATGAGAAAGATCTTCAGAAAGAGTTGAGAAAAAAAACCGGCAGACCCGTTAAAACCGATAAGGATTGGTAATGATAAAGCAGGTGCTGATTTTTCTGTTTTTATTAATAAGTGTTGATTTATTTGCTCAAAAGTTTTATTCAACCGTAAATGAAAACCGGGTTGCTGATAATGATAGACTTCAGATTACTTTTACCTTCGAAGGAAAGGATATAAACAAACTTAAGAATTTTACCCCGCCCTCATTTAAGGATTTCAGAATTTTTTCCGGACCTAATCAATCTACCAGCATGCAGATCATTAATGGAGTTGTGTCTGCATCGATTTCTTATTCGTATATTCTTCTTCCAAATACAACCGGTACTTTTACTATTGGCTCAGCTTCAATTGAGTATGACGATGAGAAATTCCGGACTGACCCGATATCTGTAACAATTGTAAAAGGAAGTGCAAAACCAAAACAGGAACAAAATCAGTCAGTTTCAAATGAAGAGATTGCTAATAATCTATTTATACGAACAATTGTTGATAAAAACAGGGCTTATCTTGGAGAACAAATCACAGTTACATATAAACTCTATACACGTTTAAATATTGCATCTCAAATGTCTATTAGCAAACTGCCACAATACCAGGGTTTCTGGGCTGAAGAAATTGAGACGAGTCAGAATATATCCTTTAACACAGAGGTGATTGATGGAAAACAGTTTAGTGTAGGTATATTAAAACGTGCGGCTTTGTTCCCAACACAAACCGGAAAGCTTGAGGTAACTCCGTTTGAATTGAATGTTCCCGTCCGTATTCAAAAAAAACGAAACCCGAATAATGTCTGGGACGATTTTTTTGGCGATCCTTTCGGAAGAGGCGAAACTATAGAGTATCTTGCCAAATCCAATACAGCCAGAATCGAAGTTCTGCCATTACCTGAAAACGGTAAACCAGATTCATTCAGAGGAGCGGTTGGTAATTTCGATTTTAATGTGTTCCTGGATAAATCAGAAACAGTAACCAACGAACCAATTTCGATTAAAATGAAAATTAGTGGAAGAGGGAATATCAAGCTACTTGAAATGCCTTCAATTGAACTTCCGACCGGATTTGAAAAATATGATCCTAAAATAAATGATCAGATCAACCGTTCAGGAACTATATCCGGAATGAAAGAGGCAGAATATCTTTTTGTGCCAAGAATTGCCGGAGTAAGACAAATTAAACCAATTGAGTTCTCCTATTTCGATCCGGCAAAGAAAAATTATGTTACATTAAAAGCACAACCATTAACAATTAACATTAAGCAAGGCACTGAAACATATGCTGCAGATTATGAAGATAAAGAAAATATTAAACAGTTCGGCGATGATATAAGGTTTATTAAAACCTCACATACGGATATTGGAAAAGATGAAGGTCTTTTTATTTATAAACCTGTATTCTGGACTACGGTAACACTACCGTTTCTTGCGCTGGTTGGATTGATCGGCTGGAAGCGAAGACAGGATAAACTTGCCGGCAATGTTCAATTGCTTAAATATCAAAAAGCACAAAAAGTTGCACGTTCGCGATTCAAACTTGCAAAAAAATTAATGGAAGAAAAAAAGACCGAAGAGTTTTATTCTGAATTATCACTCGCACTGTTCGGGTATCTTGAAGACAAGTTTCACATTCCCAAAGCCGATTTTACTATTGAACTTGCCCAATACGAATTACGCAAAAAGGGAATTGATGATGAACTCGTATCACGTGTTAAATCCAGTGCTGAGAAAAGTGAATTCGTGAGATTTGCCCCCGGCTCCAAAGAAAAGGAATCAATGCAGAATATGTATGATGAATTTTCATATTTGATAATTGAGATTGAGAAACGGTTAAGCTAATTATGAAGCTGATTGGACGTATACTTATAATATCTTTCATAATAACCGGCATTGCCTCAGCAGTTGATGTTGAAGAGGTAATGAACAAAGCCAATAAGGAATATCGTGAAGGCAACTTTACATCAGCAATTACGGAGTATGAAAAGCTTCTGACTGATGGATATAAAGGAACTTCACTGTTTTATAATCTTGGCAATGCTTATTACAGGATAGGGAAGTTAGGCTATGCAATTTTATATTACGAAAAAGCATTGAAACTTTCTCCCGGTGATGAGGATGTAAAACACAATCTCTCACTTGCTTATTCCGGAACGATTGATAAAATAGAAACCATGCCGAAGTTCTTTTTCTTTGAATGGTGGGAAAATTTTCTAATTATTTTTTCAATTGATGGATGGATAGTTTTCGCTCTAATAATTTATTTACTACTGCTGGCTGTTATAGCTGCTTATTTTTTTGCAGGACAAATTATCCACCCCAGAATTTCTTTTTTTTCCGGTACTATAATTCTTATAATATTACTTGTATCAATTTCAGTTACAGCAGTTAAATTGAACAGAGAAAATAAGAGGCTTGAAGCTGTAATTGTAGAAAACTCCGTTGTTGTTAAACTCTCCCCGGATATTCAGGGAAAAGACGGATTTGTAGTCCACGAAGGATTAAAGATTCTGCTTGACGATGAAGTTGATGATTGGAAAAAAATTCGACTCCCTGATGGTAAAATTGGATGGGTAAAAGATTATCAAATTGCAATCATTTAGAATAACAGCATTAACAGCACTTTAAATAATCTATTCCTTTAATAGTCCCAGCCATTCTTCTTTACAATAATAATCTTGCTATATTAATTCTGTTAATTAATTGATGTTTTTTCATTTAACCTAAATGTGAGGTTAGTATGAAATATACCGTTTCACTTTCTAGAGATAAAAGATACGTTATAGTTTTTGTTGATGGTCCGATGACTACGGAACTGGCTCTGATTGTTGGAAAAGAAGCGACTGCTTTCGCAACCGAATTTAACATTTCTGCATATCTGTATGACCTTAGAAAATCCCGTAATGTTCAGAACAGTTTAAGGAATTATGAATTTGGTTACAAAGATATGGAGTCGGCAGGTTTGAATAAATCAGGCCAGATTGCTTTGTTAACTGATTCGGAAGATCAATCACACGATTTTATTGAGACTATTATGAAAAATAATGGTTATAATGTAAGGCTATTTAAAAATGAGGGAGAGGCAATTTCCTGGCTCATTAATTAATTTACATTTATTAGATTGATAAGTAATTTTTCCTTCATTTAGGCTAATATATAACTCAAATTGCATTCGATTGACCATCTGTATATTTTTTCAATATGGATTCCAAGAAATACAACAATACAAAACTTGCACTCAGCATTATTGAAACCATAGCCGGATTTGTCCTGATTTTTCTTTTCGTTTCAACAAGCTGGTCTGTCATGCTGGAAGATTATCTGCGTTATAATTTTTCATCGGATTACCTGATATTCATTTTATTCGTTTTAATAATTGGTGCAGCTGGGTCTATTATTTTTTTCCCGTTCAGTTTTTATTCAGGTTATCTACTTGAACATAAGTATAAATTATCAAACCAGAATTTATTTAAGTATTTCATAGAAAAATCAAAAGGCTTACTTGTCTCGGGAGTAATTGGAATTCCCATCCTGTTACTATTTTTCCGGGTGTTAAGAGAATACGGAACAAACTGGTGGCTGCCTTTTGCTATACTTATGTTCTTCATTTCAGTTGTGCTCTCTCAAATCTTCCCGGTAATTATTCTTCCCATATTCTACAAAATCAAACCGATTGAAAATGATTCGCTCAGATCAAGGATTAGTAAACTTGTTGAAAATGCAGGTCTGATAATGGAAAATGTTTATTCGTTTGATATGAGTAAGAATACAAAAAAAGCAAATGCAGCTTTTACAGGAATTGGTAAAACAAAAAGAATAATACTCGGTGATACATTGCTTGATGGATATACTGAAGATGAAATAGAAACAGTTATTGCTCATGAAGTTGGGCATTATAAACGAAAGCATATTACAAAAAACATTATTTTTGGAACTATATCAAGTTTTGCTACTTTGTTTGTTATTGCACAACTTTATGAATTATCTCTTGA
>JAWOIK010000173.1:0-3800 GCA_046484705.1 Ignavibacteriaceae bacterium
GCTGTATTCCGTAATAAAATATTTGGTTTGAGTATTGAAGATTTATCGTACAAACTTTTTAGTTCAATGAAAGATGCAGTTATAATTACTGATGAGGGGATGAGAATAATTCAAACGAATGAAAGAGCACAGGAATTATTTGAACTATATCCCGGAAAAATAAAAGGCATGCACATAACTGAAATAATCCCCGATATAAATACAGATGAAGAAAATACGACTGAAGAAAAAAATGTGCAATCCGGCGGTGAAGAGAAATGTATTCTTATAACAAAAAGCAGGATAGTGGAAAACGAAGAAAATCTTGGGTATATGTTTTACATTAAAGATATAACTGCGCGTAAAATTATCGAACACGGTCTTATTGAAAGTGAAAAAGAATTAGCAGAACTTTTTGAATCTTCACCAGATGCCCTCATTGTAGTTGATAAAGAAGGAAAAATAATTAAGGTAAACTCAGAAGTTCAAAATCTGTTTGGTTATTCAAAAAATGAATTATTCGGAAAGGAAATCAGTCTATTAATTCCTCATAGGTTTAGGAGCGAACATCATAGCAAAGTTGAAAGTTATAAAAACAATCCCAGAACCAGAAGGATGGGTGATGGACTTGATTTATACGGATTAAGAAAGGATGACACTGAGTTTTCGGTTGAAATTATGCTTAGCCCAATAACCCAACGCGATAAAAAAATGACGCTCTGCACTGTAAGAGATGTATCTGACAAAAAAATTATTGAACAAAGACTAAAAGACAATGAAGAACATTATAGAAATATTTTTCAGACTCATCCTCATGGAATAGTAGAAACGACCTTAGATGGTACGATTACACTTGCTAATAGTGCATATGCGCACATTTTTGAATTTGAAGTTGAAGAAATAATAGGGAAGAAAGTCTGGGAGTTACACGAGGACAAAGAATTTATTAATAACACTAAAAAATTTTTTAAAATATCAAATGACGGCACCTTAATTCCTCAATCGCTTACTTCACATCGAAAAACAAAAACAGGAAAGAAAATTGAAGTTCAGATTGATTGGGATTTCAAAAAAGATACTGATAATAATCCAATCGGCTATATTAAAGTGGTAACCGACATAACAGAGAAAAAACGAATTGAAAGAATTCTCAATCAGCAACGTTTAATGTTAACGCAGGCTGAAGAACTTGCCCATTTAGGCAGTTGGAAATTTAATATAGAAACCCGAGTATTATTTTGGTCGGATGAATTGTTTCGAATATATGGAGAAGATAAAAATACATTCGAACCTACATTTGAAGAATATCGTAAACGCATTCACCCTGAAGATAGAATTAGCGTATTCAAAAAAATTGAAGCAGCAATTGATGAAGGATTGCCTTTTTCTCAGATTGAAAGGATAGTTCGTCCGGATGGAGAAATCAGAATATTATCAAGCAGCGGGGTTCCACAAAAAAATGATTCAGGCGAAGTTATCGGACTTTATGGTTCATGTCTGGACATTACGGAATATAAAAAAATTGAACGCGAATTATTAAACTCACAAAAAAAGTTGAGAGCACTTTCGGCAAACCAGCAAGCAACCAGGGAAGAAGAGCGAACCAAACTTGCAAGAGAAATTCATGATGAGTTCGGTCAGATTTTAACAGCAGTAAATATGGACATCGGGTTATTGATAGATGAACTGGTTCATAACCAAAACATCAATAAAGAAATTTTTTTTTCAAATCTTGAATCCGTTGAACGGATGATTGAAAAAGCAATTAAGTCTATACAGAATATTGCTACGGAACTTAGACCGGACGTATTAGACCATCTCGGTTTAATTCCTGCATTGAAGTGGCAATTGAAAGAATTTGAAAAGCGTTACTCAATTGAAACTTTGCTTGAAAAATCCGTAGAGAGTTTAGAGATAGAAGGTGATAAAAAAATTGCGCTGTTCCGTATATTTCAGGAGTCTTTAACAAACGTAGCACGACATTCGAAAGCGACTAAAGTTACAGCAGTTTTATCAAGGAATAATGACACTTTTGAAATGAGAGTAATTGATGATGGGATTGGAATTCCCAATGAAAAATTAGATAGTATAAAATCAATTGGATTAATTGGAATTAAGGAAAGAATTGTTTTACTAAACGGTGAGGTTTTTATAAAAACTGCGCCGCATAAAGGAACTGAATTACATTTTAAAGTGCCAATAAAATAACAGGTAAATTAATTGAAAATAATAATTGTAGATGACCATGAACTAATCCGTGAAGGATTAAAAAAAGTTACTGCAAGAGAATCTGATATTGATGTTATCGGTGAGGCATCCGACTCGGATGGGCTATTTCAATTGCTTGATGAGCACGAAGTTGATATTGTTTTATTAGATATATCTCTACCCGGCAGAAGCGGGATTGATATTATTACAGATATAAAAGTCCAGGCGCCAAATACAAAAATTTTAATCCTTACAATGCACCCTGAAGACAGATTTGCAGTACAGGCATTGAGAGCAGGAGCTTCCGGTTATATTACAAAAAACAATGCATCCAAATCACTTGTTGGTGCACTTCGCAAAATTAATGACGGAAGAAAATATATTAGTTCCAACCTGGCAGAACAGCTTGCTACTGAATTGGAAATGAATTATGAAAAACCACTTCATGAAAGTTTATCAACAAGAGAGTTTGAAGTTATGCGGCTGATTGTACAGGGAA
Organism: Ignavibacteriaceae bacterium; assembly: GCA_046484705.1. Lineage (GTDB taxonomy): Bacteria > Bacteroidota > Ignavibacteria > Ignavibacteriales > Ignavibacteriaceae > JAGXRK01. The sequence continues at coordinate 2,687 of JAWOIK010000173.1, forward strand.
AAGCTGTAAAGGATATTGCAGATATGCTTAGCATAAGTGTAAATACAGTTGCTTCTTACCGGGCACGCATTTTGGAAAAGATGAAAATGAAATCAAATGCTGAAATGATCCGTTACGCTGTCGAAAAGAAAATAATTGCATAACACAAAGAATTTCAAAAAATCTTGTACGTAAAACAAAAAACGATTATCATATTTTATTTAGTTTAATTTTCTGAAAGAAGAAATAAAAAATGATGAATAATTTCTGAATTAACATCTGCCATATTTCTTTGTGGTTGAATATACCACAACGTCCCTGAATTTTTTACCTCATTGATAATAGACAATCATTACAATATTTATACAAATCACGCTCTACCCCAAAATATTAACTGCTCTTAAATTGCCGCCAGATTTTAATGGATATAAAATGTTGATCGCTCAATGAAATAAAATGCAGCATAAATTGGAACTCTATATCCTAGATCTCGATTTGATGTATTCAGAATTTGGAAAACATTTGTTAACAAAACAAAGGAGTGATTAAAATGGAACGAATCCAAATTTTTTCAACGCTAATCATTTTTTTATTTATCGGCTTATTGATAACAAGCTGCGAAGATACTGGTGATAGTGCAAACGATGAAATGTATGGAAATGAAAAATCTGCTTTGACTATTAGAATCAATAATGCCATAGACAGAATTGATGCCAAAATTGATGAACTGGAAAACCGGCTTGACAATGCCAGTAAAGAAACGGCCGAGAATATAAATGATCAGGTGGATAAACTTAAAGAGAGAAGAGAAGAACTCAGGGAAAACCTAAGGGATTTAAATAATGAATCTGAGGATACCTGGGAAAAATTTAAATCGGGTGTTGAGCAAACTATTGATGATATAGAAGAATGGATTAATAATATCGACATCGATTTAAATAACGACACTGAATCTCTTAATAAAAAATTATGAGATAAAATCCTTAATGAGGTTAGTTTTCGGATATAATCAGCGAATTCATACCTCTTACTTACTGATGTAGTTAAATTAATTACTAGCAATAATAACTGAAAAACAGGAGTACGTTATGAATAAGCTGCAAATAAAAGGAAACTGGAACATCATCAAAGGCAA
>JAWOIK010000314.1:0-5631 GCA_046484705.1 Ignavibacteriaceae bacterium
AACCAACTTTAGGAAATGTTGTCGGAAGCTTCAAATCTGCTTTAACAAAATGGGCTCATCAAAATGGTTATCCGGCGTTCAAATGGCAGGCAAAATATTATGATCACATTATAAGAAATGAAATGGACCTTTACAGAATACGAACGTACATTCATTATAATCCGCTTAAATGGGAAGCTGATGAATATTACCGGCATAACTGAAAACCAAAAACCATAGATTGTAAATTTGAAGAACTATCCGGAATCAGAAAATAAGCATCCGTAGTTCAATTCCCTTTGAGAGGTTAATCAAACACATCTTTTATTTCTTTAATGCTGTTCACCGCCTCCCTAACAAGGTTTTCGGGCATACCAAATTTTTTATTAACAAGTGCCGGAATTTCTTCGCGTGAAATTTGTGTTTTTATAACCTTAGTTCCGTTTGTTTCTGTAAGTGTAAAATTCCTTAGCGAAACAGAACCGTTATCAGTAAACCGTACAGCACGAATGACATTCATAAATACTGCATCGTCTGCATAAGAGTCTTCAATCACTTCTCGGAATTCATCAATTTTTCTGGGACGGGGATTTGTGGCATACCAGTGCTGCAATTCACTTTCAGAATATTGTTCAACTCTTGTTCTGTTGTTGTTATCTTTTGGTTTTACAATATATTTCTCATTGCCGTGGTTAATTATGAAATCTGTATCAATATTTATTGGAACAGGTATTAAGAAAGGTGCGGCATAGCCGCCATCCACAATAAATTCCCTGCCGTCAATTTTAACAATGTTAATAAGGTGAACATCAGGGTTTTTCATATCGGCACCGCAGAGAATAACATCAAATCCAAGATTCTTCAATAGAAGATGGAAATAATAATTGTTTGTGTAACAGGTTCCTCCGAAATTATGTTCTTCAATTCCTGCAATATACAGTTCAAACGATGGAATGTAATTCATTCCCTGCTTTTTAAAGAGCAGTTTGGAAATATTTTCAAATGGAATTTTTATTAAGTGAGCTTTTACAAGTTTACAGAGAAACTCATAAGTCGGATCAGCAGCTTCAACTTCAAGGATTTCCAGGTATTTATGAAACAGGTTACTGTCATTCATTACTTTTAATTGTATTTAGTATATAACGGGTTGATTTAATGAAGTACACTTCAAACATAATCAGCACGGAAATGATACTCAATAAATATTTTTTTTGAAAGCCGTCATCAAGAAACCAGAATCCTTTCGCCAGTCTTGCTTTACATCACATACCCCGGTAAATGCCCATCGAAAAGAACCGGAATGAGGTTCTATCCCATCCAGTAAAACGACCGGGCTTTCAATTCCATTTATTTTTGAACCGTAATTTTTAACAAAAAAAAAGGAGACACTAAAATGTTGAGTTATGATAAATTCCAAAAAGCAGGAAAATATTTTCTAATTGCCGTTTTTTTAACAATCGGCACAATTCAGTTATCCGCACAGGATATTTCTTTCACCCGGCAGGAAAATAACCTGAACCGGTTTTACGTGGATCTTGTCAGCAAAGCTGCAACTTTAAATGGCGGCTGGGGACTTTTCGGCGGAATGAGAGCCGGTTATAATGTTAATGATAATGTAAGTGTTGGATTAATCGGACACGGATTGATCCCCGATAAATTAGGAGGTTCATACATTAATCAGGATGGAAAGGATGAACTTCATTTCGGATACGCCGGAGTTGAAGCAATATATAAACAAAACCTGTCAGATAGATTTTATTTAACAGGAATGATAATGGTTGGTGCCGGTCGTGCCGATTATGAAAACCTGGGCGGCGATGATTACTTCTTTTTAACTGAGCCGGGCGTCTCTATCAATTACCGCATAACAAGCTGGTTCGGACTTGGTTATTCTGTTAACTATCGTTTTGCATCCGGTGTAAAATACGCTGATTTCTCAAATGCGAGCTTCAGCGGCTGGTCAACAGCACTGGATTTCAAGTTCGGATTTTAATTTCAGTGATATTATCACAACACACTTTGAATAAAACGGAGACAATTAAGATGAAATATTTATTTATGATAATGCTGCTGCTTGCTACAGCGGCATTATTTGCCCAGAACGATGGACCTAAAGGAAGTCTGGAAGGCAAAGTACTGGACATTGAAACAAAAACTCCGTTAATCGGAGTGAACATATATATTAAGAATACTCAGACCGGTACAACAACCGATCTTGATGGAAATTATAAGATTAACAACATACCTGTTGGATTGATTAATGTTGTTTTCAGCTACATTGGTTACGAACAGGTAACCAAAGCAGACGTAAGCATCAAACCCGGCAGAACTGCATTCTTAAATGTTGATATGAAAAGTTCTGCAGTTGAGCTTTCAGATGTTGTTGTTACCAACGGATATTTTTCCGAACTGGAAAACAAGCCTGTAAGCACTGTTAACTTTTCGGCAGAGGAAATAAGACGTTCACCCGGAACTGCGGGAGATGTAAGCAGAATTCTATTCACACTGCCTTCGGTTGCAAAAGTTAATGACCAGAGAAACAGTCTGATTGTACGCGGCGGAACTGCGGTTGAGAACAGCTTTTACTTAGACAATATTGAAATCCCGAACATCAATCACTTCCCTGTTGAAGGTTCATCAGACGGTCCGATTGGGATACTGAATACAGATTTTATTAATGATGTTAATTTCCATTCAGGCGGATTCTCATCTGTTTACGGCGACAGGTTATCATCGGTTATGGATATCTCATACCGCGAAGGAAATAAAACACGCTTTTCACCGAGGCTAAGTTTAAGTATGGCGGGTGCCGGCGGATCTGTTGAGGGTCCAATAGGACAAAAAACAAATTATCTTTTTTCTTTTAACAGAAGTTATGTTGATCTTATAGTTAATCAGATCGAAGAAGGTGCACCGCTTCCAAGGTATGGCGATGCGCAGACAAAAATTGTTTTTGAACCTGATGATAAAAATAAATTAACTTTTATTGATATTCTTTCAATTGATGAAATATATCTTGATGAAGATAAAGCAGTTGATAATGATGCCAATATTTACGGAAGGACTGACGGAATAACAAATACAGCCGGTTTAAACTGGCGGCGTGTATGGAGTAATTCCGGTTATTCAAATACATCTATAGCTCATACTTATACAAAGTATAAAAGAGACTACAGTAAAACTGCGACTAAGAACCAATTCTATACTAATTATTCTGATGAGCACGCTTTCAGATTAAGAAATGTTAATTACCTTAAGCTGGATAATCATAACAGCCTTGAGTTCGGCGGTGATCTATCAGCAATGTTCATTGATTTTGATACATACTATGGTGAGTATAAAGATGAGTACGGCAATACATCTCAGCCGTTGTATATCAATAATAAAACAGATGGACACAAACTCGGAGCATTTGGTGTACATCATTTTAATCTGCTGGATAATTTAAAACTGGTTTACGGTGCCCGGGTTGATTATTTCACATACAATAAAAATCTGAATGTTTCGCCAAGAGGAACTTTAACATACCAGTTTGATACTAAAACAACTTTTTCAGTCGGTGCCGGATTGTTCCATCAGAACATTCCAAATAATGTGCTTGTACAGAGTAATGATTTTAAATCACTTAAAACACCAAAAGCTGTTCACTATACGGCAGGGTTTAGTCGCGAATTATGGAGTGCAACCCGTTTGAGTATTGAAGCTTATTATAAGGATTATTATAACTTCCCTATCAATCCGGAACAGCCTACAATGTTTTTATTCGACCAGGTTCAGATTTATGGAGTATTCTGGAGCAACTCTGCTCTTGAAGATAATGGAAGAGCAACATCAAAAGGTATTGAAGTTATTCTTCAGAAAAAATTAGCTGAAGATTTTTACGGACTGGTAAGCGCATCTCTGTCTAATGCAAGTTATAAAGATCATTTCGGTCAGTGGCATGACAGGATATATGACAACAGGTTCAACTTTAATCTTGAAGGCGGATACATTCCGGGCAGTGACTGGGAGTTTAAAGTCAGATGGGTTTATGCTAATGGTGCTCCTTATACCCCGTTTGATTATGAAGCATCCAAAGCAGCCGGAGCGGGAATATGGGATATCAGCAGAACTAATTCAGAAAGACTTCCGGACTATCATTCAATGAATTTACGAATTGATAAAAGATTTTATTTCAGCAATTCAAGTCTGCTTGTGTACCTAAGTGTATGGAATGTTTATAACAGAAAGAACATTGCTTTCTATTACTGGAATGAAGTAAAGAACGAAATTGATGCACAAAAGCAATGGAGTGCGTTACCGGTAATTGGAATCGAATATGAGTTTTAAAGTGTAGCGCTGATTTGTTTCAGAATCTTACAAAGGATCTATGTAGAACCTGAAACAAGCCTGTCTGCCGAAAGTCCGGTTCGGGATGAAAATCAGGCAGCATTTTCTGTACGGGTATTGTTTCTGTATTGAGCAGGAGTAATTCCTGTAACTTTTTTAAATGCAGAATAAAAGGCAGTTTTAGAGCTGAATCCGGCTTCGTATCCAATACCCAGTATGCTCAAACTGTTATCGTTATCTTTTTCAATTAATCTTTTCACTTCTTCAACCCTGTACCTGTTAACAAAGTCATAAAAATTCTGGTTGAGTTTGGTATTAATTATTTCCGACAGATTATGAGTTGTCATTAGAACAGATGCTGCAAGGTCAGATAAGGTAAGGTCATTTTTAAGATATGGTTTATTCGTCTCCATTACTTCCTTCAGCTTTGCAAGTGCTTCTGATGCGAATTGTTCTGTCAACCCCGATTTTTTATAAGAGTCGGATTTTTCTTTAGCTAATTTAAGAACTGGTTCCCCGGTTTCAACTAACACAACTTCCGGCTGACGCAGACTGCGGTAGCCAATCAGAAAAACGAACACTGCCATTCCTATATAAATAAAAACATTTGCACCGAGTTCCTCTCCATAGATGAAGCTTGTTGCATACGATAAAATTACAATCACCCAGATTAAGGCTGATCCTATTACAAAATACATCAGCCAGCGCAGGTTAATTTTATCAATGTTTGAAAAGGATTCTTTTATTTTGTTATTGTATTTAATTGCTTCTCTTAATGTAAGAATAGTGTAAATCACCCCTGAGACTGGAATTAAATTTCCGATCATTGCAAAATGCCATGGCACATCGGCATAAGGCATCAAAATATTTTCGTAGAATGACTGAGGTTCAAAATAGAAAAAGAATATTCCGTAAATCTGGATAAGAACGAACGGGATATAGTTAAGCAGATAAACCGGTTTAAATACTTTATCCTTGCCCGTTAAAAGCAGGACGTAAATAAAAATATTCGGTCCGTACACAAAGGGAAGAGTATTGTTCAGTGCCATTAACTGCGGCGCTTTTAAAATATTTCCCGAAGTAAAAAAAACACCGGCTATAAGATCAATTGCGAATAACAGCATTGTAATTGCAAGCACTCTGTTTGCAATACGATTTTCTTTTTTTCGAAACAATACTATTGCAAGCTGTACTGCCTGTGCAGCCCCGATAATAAAGATATATGTTATTATTTCCTTGAATTGCAGCATTGCCGTTTCTCCGGGCGAAACTTAATTACTCTGATTCACTTCTACAATTTTGGTGAGCATATTTTTCATCCGA
>JAWOIK010000163.1:0-2628 GCA_046484705.1 Ignavibacteriaceae bacterium
TAAATCACTTCGAAAGGTCTGGTTCACGATAAAACATGATAGTTTCAAAATGCACTTCTGCCGGAACATTTTCCTTAACACAGAATACATATGATACACTTAAGAGAGGCTCTAAATGAAGTATTTTTGGTTAGCAATTACATCCGCATTTTTAATAGCAGCGGGATCCGATAAAGCATTTTCACAACGGACTGAAATTGGGTTTAAAGGTGGATTTAATATCTACTCCCTTAATTTTGAGAACGACACTGAAACCGGCAACCGTACTAATCTTCAGTACGGTTTTATTGGCCGTTTCTATCCTGTTCGCATCAGACCGCTCACCCTTCAAACCGAGTTAAACTACTCTCCACAGGGAGTGTACCTAAAAAGTTCAGACGCTGTTGTAAGACTGGATCATATTAATGTACCAATCCTTTTTCAATACCTGTTTGATAATAACATTCGGGTACAGGCGGGTCCGCAGCTGGGTTTTCTGATGAACGCATGGGCGGATTATGACGGAGCTACACATGATATAACAAACAGGTTCAGAAAAGCAGACCTGAGCTTTAGTGCAGGTATAAGTTATCCACTGATGCCCAACGGTTTGGGGATTGATGTCCGGTATAACCTCGGACTGAGTAGAATTTCTACGGATGATACATACAGATCCAGTAATCGCGGTCTCCAGATAAGTATCTTTTATCTCTTTGATTTTAAGAAGGGCTCCAAAAGGTAACGTTTGAATACATTCACTCCATTTTTCCGAACTAGTTCAGCGATTTGAAAAAATTCAAAACGATATTGGCAAAAATCAACCCTGGGTCAAAAGAATCACACTGTCTTCAAGTGCTCCAACGGAGTGTGCGATTTCAGCAGGGATTTCAACCTCATCGTGCTGCTTAAGCCGGATATCTTTTTTATTCTGGTGATAGATCACATCACCTTCAATAACTAAAAGCTTGGTAGGATGATGAGCTTTATGATCTTCCAGCTTCATTCCCTTCTTAAATCCAAATAGCAAAACTTTGAAATGGTCACCGATGTGAAATGCCTTAGCTACCGGATTTTTTGACGATTCGAGTTGCTTTTTTATCTCTTTAACTGTCATAATGATGAAATTTATTTAGGATCAATATTGGACCAGGATACTGTTTAAGTTTATAAGCGATTTTACGAATTCAGACGATATCTATTTGAGTTATTTTAAACACCCCTCTTCTGTTCTTTTGTAAAAATACTGCCAATCAAAGCAATAAGGATGAGTACCGTGCCCGTAATGATCACTCCAATCTCAAATGACATTTTTCCTCTTTATTAATTGCAGGGAATAAATCTACAATCCTCAAAAACCTAAAATATTTATAGTTTTCTGATAGACTGATTATTTAATATTACCTGAAATTATCTTTATTTAAAAGTAAGAAAAGCAATAATTAAGGAATTATCGGAAACATAAATTTTAAATTCAGGAGAAGTTCCTATATAGATTCAGAGATGTATAAAAAGAAATCAATAATAACCCGGGAAAAGACATCTCGTACTAAACAAATAAATATTGCCCCTTCAAATAACGTCAGAAATAACTGTGATATATGTAACGCTCAAAATTAATTAGATAAGAGAAGTGACTAATTATTGTATAAGTTATAAAGAATGGTCAGATTGAAAATTAATTTCAACATCTTCTCCTAAAACGAAGATGAGCTGAATAAATCAATAAATACAATCATTAAAAATATAAATGGATTCTAAGAATAGATTGTATTCATCCCACTCTGATAGTGATTCAAGCATTGATTACAGATGCACACGATTAACTATTACATAAATTCAATATTTATCCCTTAAAATTACGATATATAATAGTTGTGTGACTTACTGAAGGGAATGAGAAAGTCTTTAAGCCAACGGTTTTGATTTTAAAACATCGGGAACAAAGCATCGGTTTTATTAGACAAATGAATCTTAGGCTTTTTCTCCAACCTAAAGTATAATGGTATAGTAATTAGAGACATATTTTGAAAAAAATTTATGTAATACAGCGGGAATCAGAAAATAAGGGTACTGACTATATCTCTAACAAAAGATAAGCTAAGTAGCTTCAGATCATTGACTTATGATATATATCATCATATTACCAAGAAATTATTTAAAGCTAATAGCTTAATATGAAACTGTATATTAAATATATGGTTAGTTTGCGCTGCAAGATGGTAGTCAAGAGTGAGCTTGAAAAACTTGGATTGACCTGTTCAACAGTAGAACTTGGATTTGTAGACGTCAAGGAAGAGATTACGAAAGATCAGCTGGAAGAATTTTCTAAAAATCTGAAGAAATCAGGTCTTGAACTTCTGGACGATAAAAAGAACATTCTGGTTGAGAAGATCAAGTCTGTGATTATTGAAATGATACATTACTCCGATGAAGTTCCAAAAGTGAACGATTCTGACTACATCAGTGAGAAATTGAACTACGATTATACCTATCTCTCCAATACATTTTCGGAAGTGAAGGGAATTACCATTCAGCAATACATTATTCTGCATAAGATCGAAAAGGTGAAAGAGCTCATCATAGATTAGAAGCTCTTTCACCTTTTCGATCTTATGCAGAATAATGTATTGCTGAATGGTAATTCCCTTC
>JAWOIK010000021.1:0-12532 GCA_046484705.1 Ignavibacteriaceae bacterium
TCTGATGTCAACCTTTCTGATTTATCTCTTTCTGCTTTTAAATCCGCCTGGAGCGAGGACTTATCCATTTCAAGAAGGTTAATGCGTTCTGAGCGCTTAGGAGCATCAAGTCTTAGTGAATTGATCTGATCATTAAGCTTATTTACTTCTTCAATCGGAACTGTTTTTTTACTCTTCAATAATAGAAAAGCAATAACAAATCCAATTGCTAAACCGATTATGAGATATATTATTTCCATTTTAATCCTTGAATATTTTATTCACGATGGAACACGGATTGGACTGATGTAACGGATTAAAACTGATCTGATCCGTGCTAATCCGCTAATTCCGCGTCACCTGCCTGCCGGCAAAGGCAGGTCTGTGTTCTATTCTTTATTCCAGACTTCCAATTAAACTCTCAACCTCCGACAATATCTCACAAGACTCGACAAGTGTTTTCATCCTGTTATGATCCGGATAAAGCGGACGATCAATATCAAGAAAATCCACATGCTTACGAATAACTTCTTTTGCTTTTGCCACACCTTTTCCTGTTTGATGATCACGGAAATCGAGCGCCTGTGCTGCTGCCATCAATTCAATTCCCAATATACCATAAGCATTATCCAGAATTTGCTGATTCTTAAGTGCGGTATTCATTCCCATAGATACAAAATCCTCCTGATCTGCAGCGGCAGGAATTGATTGAATCGAAGCCGGAGTTGATAAGATTCTTTGCTCGACAATTAATGTATCAGCCGTATATTGACTTAACATCAATCCGGAAAACATTCCTGCACCTTTAGTTAAGAATGCCGGAAGTCCGACACTTAATGCAGGATTGTTTAACCTGTTCATTCTGCGTTCTGAAAGAACACTTACCATTGTTACAGCCGCACTGATCATATCCATTGGTAATGAAACAGGAGTTCCCTGAAAGTTTGCGCCGGTTAATGTAATTTTATCTTCAGGAATGAAGATGGGATTATCACCCACTCCATTTAACTCTATCTCAATCTGTGATTTAGCATAAGCAACTGCATCGTGAGCAGCGCCAATTACTTGCGGAGTTGATCGCATTGAATACGCATCCTGAACTTTGATTTTCAATTTGCCTGTGAGAAGATCACTTCCATCAATACATTTTTTAATTGCCTGGGCACTTCTTACAGCCCCCGAAAATCCTCTTAATTTATGAAGACGCACATCATAAGGTTTCATATTTGCAAGCAGAGCTTCAAGAGACATAGCAGCAGCAATCTCAGCCTGCTTTAACCAGCGATTAATATCGTATAACTGTAGCGCGCTGATTGCTGTAATAAAGTTTGAACCATTAATAGTTGCAAGACCATCTCTTGCCTGAAGTCCGGGTACTTTTATTCCTGCTTTTTCAAATGCGACCTTTCCCGGGAGTCTTTCTCCTTTGTAGAATGCTTCACCCTCTCCCATCATTAGTAAAGCTATTTGTGACATCGGCGCTAAATCACCGCAGGCACCAACAGATCCTTTTTCGCAAACGACAGGAATGCAATCTTTGTTTAACATTTCAATAAGTGTTAATGTTATTTCCGGTCTGCAGCCTGAATTCCCGTGAGCGTGAACATTTATCCTTCCTGCCATTGCACCGCGTACACGTTCAACCGGCATTGGATCGCCAATACCGGCTGAGTGATTATATATAAGATACTTTTGAAATTCTTTTACCTGGTCATCATTTAGGACAACTTCAGAAAATTCACCTATACCGGTGTTTACTCCATACATTATTTCGTGAGCCTGAATTTTTTCCTCAAGCATTGCACGGCAGGTTTTTATTTTTTGAAGTGCATCATTACTGATTTCTACTTTTTCTTTATGACGGGCTATTGCTACAAGTTTTTCTATTGTGAGATTTGAGCCATCGAGCAAAATTGACATTGTTCCTCCGAAATAAGAAGATAAATTTAGTGGTGAAATTTAGTAAAGATTAAGAGTATGAGGAAGAGAAAGATTAAGATTGTTTATAAGAGATTTACTTTCCTCTGAATAGTATTTAGAAATGTGTCTTCCTTAATTAATTCAGCTACCTTTTCAATTTCAAGATACAGAACGATGTCTGTGTTGATTGGCTGACTGATTTTCCGGACCAATTGATATGCAGTTAAGGTACCTTCCCCAGGTTTTAGTGGTTTATGAAAGTCAAGTGCCTGGCAAGCTGTAAGTATTTCAATAGCTAAAACTGACTGAACATTTTTAAATATTTGAAAACATTTCCTGGCAGATATTGATCCCATTGAATTATGGTCTTCCTGGTTTGCAGATGTTGGAATTGAATCCACACTTGCAGGATGTGAAAGAACTTTATTTTCTGATACAAGAGCTGCTGCAGTATACTGAGCAATCATCAATCCTGAATTCAGTCCCCCATTTTTAGCAAGAAATCTTGGAAGTGAACTCAATGAACCGTTAAGCATTCTCTCTGTTCTTCTTTCGGATACATTTGCATATTCGGAAATGGCGATTGCCATAAAATCCATTCCTAGTGCTATTGGCTGTCCGTGAAAATTTCCACCTTCAAGATGAGTTTCATATTCGGGAAAAATTAATGGATTATCATTAACAGAATTCAGTTCTATTTCAATCCGTGAGCAAACGTAATCTATAGAATCTCTTGAAGCACCGTGAATCTGCGGTATGCAGCGGATAGAATATGAATCCTGAACACGCGGATCATCTTCACGATGCGACTCGCGAATTTCACTGCCTTTAATCATTGCGAGAATGTTTATTGCTACTGCAATTTGTCCCGGGAATGGTCTGAGTTTATGCAAACGCGGATCGAACGCATTATCGGTTCCACGCAATGCTTCGTGTGAAAGTGCACCTGCTATGTCGGCAATCTTCTCAAGTTTCCTGGCTTCAATACAAATATAAGCTGCAAATGCTGTCATCATTTGAGTGCCGTTTATTAAAGCCAATCCTTCTTTGGCTGCAAGCTTAACCGGAATTAATCCAAACTTTTTAAGTGCAGTTGCGGATTTTATAGTTTTAACTTTATGCTGATCATCCTTCAAAGTATCTTTGTAAATCTGTACTTCACCTTTTCCAATCATAGCAAGCACCAGATGCGAAAGAGGTGCAAGATCACCGCTTGAACCAACAGATCCCTGTGAAGGAATAACAGGAATGATATTGTTATTCATCATTGCTATTAAAAGCTCAAGAGTTTCAAGCCGGATACCGGAATGCCCGCTTGCAAGAGCATTTACTCTGAGTAACATCATCAGCTTAACTATAAAAGACGGAAGCGGATCTCCAACTCCGGTCGAATGACTGATGATAAGGTTTTCCTGAAGCTTTGCAAGATCTTTATTGGATATTCTAACATTGGCAAACTCACCGAATCCTGTTGTTACGCCGTATATGACTTTTCCTTCTTCTACCCATTTATCAACAAGTTTGCGCGCTTTTATTACTTTCTTTTTTGATTCAGCAGATAACGAAATAACAGGATTTTCTTTTAAGAAAAATTCCAGACTATTAAGTGTTAGTGAGTTTCCGTCAATAATAAGTTGTTTACGAGCCATGGATTATCTTTTTAATTTTGTCTGAGTTTTGTTTGTTGGCACGGTATGAAATTGTCATAACTTCATCATCATATTTTGTAGAAAGCACTTCTGCAAGCTGATAGATTTGTGATGCTATTTTTGACTGGTTTATGTTCAGGTTAACCTGTTCTTCGGCAAATGCATTTTCAACAACACTTTTTACTTTCTTCTTAAGGGCAGGTACATTTATACCTTTGCTTGCAGATATAACAACAGAATCTTTATAATAATTTTTCACATATTCAATTCTACTTTTCTCCGGAACAGCATCAACTTTGTTGAACACCTTAAGAACAGTTTTGTTTTCGCTTCCGAACTCCTTTAAAGTATCTTCAACAACTTTGAGATGATCTTCAAAAAAAGGATGGGAGAGATCTATCACATGAAGAATTATGTCTGCATCCCTTACTTCATTAAGAGTGCTTTTAAAAGATGCGACAAGATGTGCAGGTAATTTTCTGATAAACCCAACTGTATCACTTATCAGAATTTTTTCCTTACTATTCAATTCAAGCTGCCTTGTTGTTGAATCCAGTGTTGCAAATAATTTATCCTCAGCGAATACATCTGATTGCGTTAGCAGATTAAACAAAGTTGACTTACCTGCATTGGTATATCCTGCTATTGCAAGACGTGTATAGTTTTTTCTGCCGCTTGCCTGAGTCGTCCGCTGTGACTCAATGTGTGTTAACTTATCCTTCAGCAGACTAATCCGTGTTCTTACTAAACGTCTGTCTGTTTCAATCTGTGTTTCACCGGGACCTTTTGTTCCAATCCCGCCATATTGTTTTGATAAGTGAGTCCATGCTCTTGTTAATCTTGGTAATAGATACTGAAGCTGTGCAAGTTCAACCTGGGTCTTAGCTTCCTTGCTCTTTGCACGTAGAGCAAAAATATCAAGTATCAATCCGCTGCGGTCAATCACCTTTCTTTTAAAAAGATCAGATAGATTTCTTACCTGCACCGGGGTAAGGTCATCATCAAAGATTACAATATTAATATCATTCAATTCTATAAGTTGAGCGAGTTCTTCTGCTTTACCTTTACCGATATAATACGCCGAATCCATTCTTGCTTTGCTCTGAATTATTTTAAACACTGTATCAGCACCAGCAGTATCCGATAGTTCTTCAAGTTCATCTAGGTGTTCCTCTACAACTTCTTTGCTGAATTCCTTTGTATCGAGTGCAACAAGCATTGCCCGTTCGGTTATTTTTTTATTTATTTCAATCATTTTTTTGAAATTTCGTGTTCTTAATATATAATTGGTTAACTTTTTTCAACATTAAGATAATATGAACATTAAGTTTTTAATCCTTCCAATTCTTTTTTAGTGTTTCTGGCAACTGCCATTTCAATTAAAGCAAGTAATATTGAAACTAGTAAAAAATATTTCCACAGCTCGGAGCCAAACCTGGCTTGTAAAATTATTTTTACCGGATCATCATTTTTATCAATAATAATAAATGTTCCGTTAAAATTAATTTTTTCTATGTATGATTTTAAATCCGTTTCTGATAAATAATCTGTAATGGATTCAGCTGGATCAGTATTTACAGAAATATCTTCCAGCATCTGATCACCAGACAACACTTCATAATTACCTGCAAGCTTTGTGTTTTGAAATCCTATAAAATCACCCCGTTCATCGCCGGTAAGATTTATTAAGTCTTCTTCTCCATCAGGCAGAATAATTTTTAATTGCGGAAGCCTTGCTTTCCTGATACTTAAATTAACTGGTTCGCCTGCAAAATACTCTCTTCCATTATTCTCCTGTGTAGCAAGATAAAGTACTGATTTGTTCACCAGTGCCGGGAATAAACCTTTCAGTGGAAATGAATTCCAGGACAGAACCGGAGCTGAGTTAAACAACAATATTTTTCCCTTACCAATTCTGTATTCACTGAGAAAAGCTGATCCATCAGCTAAGGTAACAATTTTTCTTACCGATGTTCCGGGAGAAAATTTATAATAACAATAAACATCTGGCGATTCAATTCTTTTCTTTTCATCTGATAGAAAAATATTCCTTAATAATGGATGCTCAAAATCTGTATCCTGGAATAATGCCGGGTTATCGGCTTGATCCGGCTTCCCGACAATACCTTCAGTCAGTGGCAATCCAATATTTCCAAGCAAATTATTAAACTTATCCGGATTAACTTTTGATGATGGAAATATTAATACACCGCCGCCGCTCTCAACAAAGTTTTTTATTCTATCATAACCGGAAGTAAATTCTTCACCAACTATAAACAACACTGTATAATCTTCCAATCTTGTTGACAGAAACTGATTGGTTGGGATGTAATTAAGTTTATAATTATCGGACAGATTTCCTGTTGAAAGTGCAATCCGTATGAAATTTATGTCTGATTCTCTATCCGCTGAAAGAGCTACAGGAATTTTATCCGGTATGTAAATGCTGAGATATCTTTTATTATCATACCCGATATCATCTTCTTCCAGCTCTGCAATAACATCAATATTTCCTGTCTTCTTTGCAACAGCTTCAATTTCGATTACTTTACTTTCGCGTGGATTCAATGATACACTTTGTTGTGCTGCTCTTTCATCATCAAGATAGAGAGATAAAACTGTATTATTTATTGTTTGTTCTGAATGATTTGCTACCGTAACTGCAAAACTAATCGGTTTTTCCTTTTCAAATATTGAAGTATTAATCTCAAACTTATTTATTGAAAGATTGAAGACATCCTTTCCCGAATAATTGATTGCATAAACCCTAGTGTTATTATCAAACAACTGAGCCAAATCAGATATCATATCTTCCTGAGCTAGTCTGCCTGATTGAAAATCGGACAGAATATAAATTTCTTTGTTAAAGTTTTTTGATTGAGAAATAACCTCGGCAGCTTTTACAAAAGAATTATGTATCATTCCGCTTGCATATGAAATATTTGCTGATTCAAGTACGCGCTCAAACTCGGAAAAATTTGATGTGAGGTTTATATTTTCAGAAGAATTATCCGAAACAAGTATTATACCTACCTCATCCCCCTCCTGAAAGTTTTTCAGAAGATTTTTAATTGATTGCTTCGCCTGATTAAAATAAGAACCGTTCTGGTCAACTACTGACATGCTGAATGTATCATCCAGTATAAAAATGGCTGTAGTTTTGGCAGCGGAGGTGGTTCCGTCTATTGCAACTCCTTCAAGTGTAGGTCTTGCAAAAGCAAATACCAGAAAGAGAATTATTAAAACTCTTAGTAACAAAAGCAGCCATTGTTTCAGCTTTACTTTCCTGATTTTATTCTTTTGGAGTTCTTTTAAAAAAGTTAAAGTACTGAATTCTATCTTTTTTAATTTCCTGAGATTAAGAAGATGAATCAGAATAGGGATTGATGCTGCAAGCAGTCCAAATAAAATAGCAGGATTAAGAAAAATCATAGAGTCTGGGCAATATTCCTTTTGTGTTATTAAAAAATAACAATAATCAATTGAGAATACTATGCAATTTATTAGTTAAGAATTAAGCTGATTATAAATGAGGATATTGGTCAAAAGTCAAATTGGTTTTCATGATATATAGTAATTTTAAAGGACTACTGAATTTTCTGCTGTTTGTGGATTGGATATAAGCAAATTATACTTATGTTTTTCGGTAGTGCCCCTGATAATTTATAACTTTGAATTCTGATAACAATAACATATTATTGTGTTGTAACACATTAACTTATTTTTTTGCTGTACATTATGGGCGAATCACTAAAACAAAGATTAAAACAAAGTAAATTTGAGAGCATAGAACAAGAAGCATTCCTGAATATTTTTGTTACGGCAAATTTTCTTCGAATGAAGAATGATTTGATTCTGATTAAGCATGGCATAACCAGTCCGCAATATAATGTTCTGAGGATTCTTAAAGGAAAATATCCCGACGGCTACCCGCGATGTGAAATTATAACAAGGATGATGGACCAGGCGCCGGATGTAACAAGGCTGATTGACAAATTAATAAAAGAAAAGTACGTTGAACGATTTGAAAGTCCGGAAGATAAGAGACTTTCTCTGGCAAGAATAACAGAAGAAGGGTTATTGTTGCTTGATAAAATTAAACCGGAAATTGATCAATTGAATTCTTTAATCTCGGAGAATTTAACCAGGGAGGAACGAAAACAATTATCGATGCTTCTGGAAAAAATTTATGGTTCTTTTTTGTAATAATTCGAAGAATTAAAATAGAAAACCGGGCTGTCACCCTCTCTGATTAACAGCCCGTTACCCTCAGTTAAATATGGTTACGCTACTGCCTCCCAAAATCTTTCTTTAGACTCATTCTTAGTAGATAAAGCATTATATAAATATTCCCATTCATCAATTGCAAGGATTGACTGTGCGAGTATCATGATAGCATTAAATGCCGGCTGCGGGGCATTCTTTTTAATACCACTCATAAGCTCAATTCTCTCTTTTCTGTTAATAGCAGGTATCATATACCTCAGCATCATCATCATATCCTGCGGGGACGTTTTTGAAATGATCATTTCAAATGCTGAGTTCAATTCCTCATCTGTACATAATTCATGAAACAATTTTGCAGTATAGAGTTCTTCTTCCTGCATATGAATCAAATAGGACGAGATGAACTCATTAAATAAGTGATAAAACACTTCACCTTTTAAGGTCCTCTCCTTAGGCGTGCTCGAAACCAGATTATTAAAAGTTTGTTTTAGTCTTTTAATTTGTATTTCGATTTTTTTGTGTGTCTCTTCATCGTGCTTGGTCGATCCCGGTTTTTTAAGCTCCAGTAGAGGGAGTTGATATAAATCTTCATTGCTGCCGTGCTGTTCCAGAAAATGAATGACCTCATTAAATAATTTTGCCAGTGAAATAATCTCTTCGTCGTTTTGATAATCGGTTCTTCCGGCAGTATAAGATAATTCATATAAGGCTTTCCTTAATCCCTTATGAACTTTGGAATAAATATCCACTCTTGTAGTCATGGCAGCACTTCCTTCTCTGATTATTTAATTGATTGATGATTGTTAAAATTTCTGTTGAAAACTTAGATGATTATGCAGAAGTCCTCAATAGAACGGATGTTCTATTTTGGTTAAGAAATGATTAAGGAATTGTTAAATGCGTGAAATGAACGCCCGGAAAACGATTCCCGGGCTAAATTAGTATATCTGTTTATTTCTGTTTTTGAGCAATTAAATTTAAAGCGCTTCCCGCTTTAAACCATTCAATCTGTGGTGCATTCATAGTATGATTTAACAAAATTTCATCTCTGCTGCCATCAGGATGTTTTACAATCATCTTAACTTGCTTTCCCGGTGCAAGAGAAGATATAAGCAAATCAATTTTGTCATCTTCTTTTATCTTATCATAATCTTTTGGATTCTCAAATGTAAGGGGAAGCATGCCCTGTTTCTTCAGGTTTGTTTCGTGAATTCTTGCAAAACTTTTGACGATAATAGCCTTACCACCAAGATGTCTTGGCTCCATAGCTGCATGTTCACGGGAAGATCCCTCGCCATAGTTTTCATCACCTATGACAACCCAACCAATACCTTTAGTTTTATACTCCCTTGCCACCTCGGGTACAGGTTTCACTTCTCCGGTAAAAGTATTCTTTACTTTCCCTGTTTCACCGCTAAAACCATTTGTTGCACCGATAAACATATTATTGGAAATATTGTCCAGATGTCCGCGGAACCGTAACCACGGTCCGGCCATTGAAATATGATCTGTTGTGCATTTGCCTGCTGCTTTTAACAGAACAGGAAGATCAATAAAATCCTTTCCGTCCCATGGTTGGAATGGGCTAAGCAATTCAAGTCTTTCACTATCAGGTTGAACAACTACTTCAACTTCACTGCCATCTTCAGCAGGCGGAATAAATCCGCTTGCACCTTCATCAAAACCTTTTGGCGGTAATTCTTCACCAACAGGAGGATCAAGTTTTATCTTTTCGCCCTTATCATTAATTAGTTCATCTGTTAACGGATTAAATGAAAGGCTTCCTGCAATTGCCAGAGCAGTTGTAATTTCAGGTGAAGCTACAAACGCAAGAGTTTCAGGATTACCGTCATTTCTTTTTGCAAAGTTTCGGTTGAAGGAGGTAACTATAGTGTTTCTATCACCGGTTTTTATATCCATTCTTTTCCACATACCAATACAAGGTCCACAGGCATTTGCAAGAATTAATCCACCCAAATCTGTAAGAGTTTTTAACTGACCATCTCTTTCAATTGTAGCTCTTACCTGTTCGGAACCAGGGGTAATTGTAAATTGCGATTTTACTTTCAATCCTTTCGATATTGCTAGTCTGGCTATGCTGGCTGAGCGATCAATATCTTCATAGCTTGAGTTAGTACAACTGCCAATTAATGCAACCGATATTTTATCCGGGTATCCCTCTTTTTTTACAGCTTCCTTCATTTGTGAAATTGGCCATGCTTTATCCGGAGTGAAGGGACCATTAAGATGAGGTTCGAGTTCAGTCAGATTAATTTCAACAACCTGATCATAATACTTTTCCGGATTTTCAAAAACTTCTTTATCGGCTGTGAGAACATCCGCAAGTCCTTCTGCAAGAGCGGCAACATCCGCCCGTCTGGTAATTCTCAGATAGGAAGACATTTTTTCATCGAATGGAAATACTGATGTTGTTGCGCCAATCTCTGCACCCATATTACATATTGTGCCTTTACCTGTGCAGGAAATTGAATTTGTTCCATCTCCAAAATATTCTACAATAGCGCCGGTTCCGCCTTTTACTGTTAAAATACCTGCGAGTTTAAGAATTACATCCTTTGCAGATGTCCACCCGCTCATCTTTCCGGTTAATTTAACTCCAATTATTTTAGGCCACTTCAATTCCCAAGGCATACCAGCCATAACATCAACAGCATCCGCGCCTCCAACACCAATTGCAATCATGCCCAGTCCGCCTGCATTTGGGGTATGCGAGTCTGTTCCAATCATCATTCCACCCGGAAACGCATAATTCTCCAGAACCACCTGATGAATAATCCCAGCACCGGGTTTCCAGAATCCTACACCATATTTTCGTGAAATACTTTCAAGAAAATCAAATACCTCTTTATTCTCATCCTGAGCTCTGAACAAATCCTCTTCAGCGCCAACCTGCGCCTGGATCAGATGATCACAATGAACAGTTGATGGAACTGCAACGGTTTTTCTGCCTGCAGACATAAATTGCAAAAGCGCCATCTGGGCTGTTGCATCCTGCATTGCCACACGATCAGGAGCCAATTCAACATAATCTCTCCCGCCAATAAATTCCCTTTTTGTATCCTCCCAAAGGTGACTATACAGCACCTTTTCAGTATATGTTAACGGTTTATTAATAACTTTTCTGATTTGCCCGATTTTTTTTCTATATGTACTGTATATTTGGGTAATCATATCAATATTAGAAGTCATTTAATTCCTCAGGATAAATTTTACAACAAAAAATTTGTGATGTTGCAAAGATAAAAAAAATTAACGTGAAATTATTCCGGCTGGATGTTGATTGTAACATAAGAGACAAATAGAAAAATTAAAAATTATCGTTCACATAGATAGTAAACTTAATTGTCTCATAATAAAAATAGTAAGAATTTGAACCCTGTTTTGAGGCAGTAATTATTTGATTTCTGAGGATTTTTAGGGCTTTTTAAGGTAAAACAAAAGTGGTATATGTTTTGAGTCTTTCTTAACACAATTTAATAAGCGAGATTTTTTTATGGGCAGTATACAGTCATTATTAGCAATAGGAGCAATAATATTATTTGCTCTGATTTCAATCAGGTTTAACTCTTCAGTTTTACAAAACTCAACTGTTGAGATTGAGAATAAAGTTTACTTAACAGCATTTTCGCTGGCTGATGATTTAATTGAAGAAATGAAACAAAAATCATTTGATGAGAGCACAGCAAATGCACTAAGAATAGTAGCTTTAACTTCACTTACAGAACCCGACCAGCTTGGTTATGAGAGTGGTGAAGTATGGCCCCATTTCAATGATATCGATGATTATAACGCATTTTCTAAACCAGTTAGTCTTCCGCACGCTGAAAATTTTGAGGTCAATTGTAAAGTTAGATATTTTGACCCGAACAACCCTGAATTGGAAAATCCAGGTAGAACTTTCTATAAAAAGGTTGAAATCGAAGTTACCAGTCCATACATGAGAACCCCGGTTAAGATGGGTTTTGTTTTTTCAATGCATTCAAAATTAAAAGGTTAAAGAATGAGCGTTTTATTGGATATACTTGGATCTACCTTTATTGGTGGTATGTTACTTCTGTTGATGTTGAAGTTGAATCTATATGCAACAAATACCAGCTATTATTCTGATTCTGAACTCAAACTGCAGCAGAGTGCTAAAACCCTGGCTGAAATATTAAACTATGATTTACGTAAAGTCGGATTTAATCATGACAAATCAACAGGAAGTTCGTTTATTACCGTTAAAGATGATACAATTGAATTCAAAGCTGATATACTACCTTTATATGGTGATGGGGAAACTGAAACCATAAAGTATTATTTAGGTGAGCCTGAAGAAATAAACGGACAGGAATTCAGAGAATTAAAAAGAAGAATTAATAATTCCCCAGATATTGGGGGGCCAAGTTTGGGATTAGTAAATTTAAAGTTTACTTATTTGGATAGTCTTAGTCAGATCATAGTTAATCCAAACTCAAATAAAGATTTAATCAGATACATTAAGACTGAAATGTGGGTTGAGCCGGAAATCCAGTTTAATAACTTTGTTACTGGGGTAAAGGATGAAATTTTTACTTATTGGGAATTTACAATTAATCCGAGGAATTTATAATGGGAAAAAGTTCATTAATATTAGTTTTAGGTATGTCTGTTATCATCGGCTTCTTCATATTGAAGATGAATGCCAACTCAAAGGAAAACGTGGCAACTACTGTAAATATGTTTGAACAAACTCATGCCCGTCTTATTGCAAATTC
>JAWOIK010000029.1:0-4226 GCA_046484705.1 Ignavibacteriaceae bacterium
CTGGTGACTGCCAACTGATTTTAGTACTCGGGTTAAACGGATTCGGAAAGTTCTGTTCTAACGAATATTGTGCAGGAGTTAAATCAACTTCTACTTCAATTGAATTCGAATATTCAGATGTTCCGTTGAAATCAATTTGTATTAATAGGTAGAAATAAGTTGCTGTTGATATAATGTATATTCTTATGAAACTAATCGATCAGGTTATTATACAGGTATCTAAGGTATGATGACCGGATACCAACAGATAACTATAATTTTAGTTGTGATGCACGAATAGAAATTTAAATTAACATATGATTTTCTCTGGGTCCCATCGGGTCTCTCCATACCCCTGATTGACAACCTGGTTAACTTCAAACATATTCTCAAGCAAATCGGATTTCCTATAGAATAACAGATTTGTAAATATTTTTTATTTCACACTATTAAGGAGCAGCAAATGTGTCAACTCGAATTGTTTGAAAAGTTATTAACAATAAAAGTTAGTACTAGTGAAGCTCATCAAGTCTATCATCTTGAGCTCTGTGATGCGGTCATATTTATAAGGGATAAATATCAAAACTTAGGATTGTGGCTTTTTGTTGATGGTATCCAAAGGAACCCAAACAATATTGATGGTGGAATACTCTCATCTGCAAAAGATATAATTCTTCTTCATTCAATCGTAGGGGGATGAGTAATTCTTTTTGTAAAATTTCTAAATATTTGCACTTCAAGGGTTTTTCAACAAGATCTTTTCAATTTTAGTTTTCTTCTGATTTGTTTTTATATTTACAAAAAAAGGATGGTCGTTTTATTATCAGGATAGGCACCTGCAGCTGGAAGTACGATTCCTGGAAAGGAATAATTTATTCGGATAAGGAAAAATTCAATTATCTGGAGGAATATTCAAATCACTAAAAAACCGTTGAGGTTGATCAGTGGTTCTGGTCGCTATTCGATTCAGGAAAAGTCCTGCTTCCTAACTCGCAATGGTATTCCTGCAGAGGATTAAACTTTTTGTTTTAATGATAATATCGCAAAATATCTCAAGTAAAATTTATTCTTATATTTTAGAGCATCAAAGTATTTACTTAGTTCTAATGCTAATGACAGCATTTTTTTTAAGAATAGTAGGGATTGAGTCAACAAACCTTTGGTTTGATGAATCTTATTCTTGGAATATTTCGGCGTTGCCAATTAATGAATTGATTTCATACACATTTTCCTCAGATGTGCATCCTCCATTTTATTATATTATTCTACATATTTGGATGAAAATTTTCGGTGACAATGTATTTTCAATACGCATCTTATCTGTTCTCCCAAGCATAGTGTCAATTTTGTTTCTCTATAAATTAGTAAAGAAATTATATTCGATCGAAGTGGCATTTTTGGCTTCCTTTCTTATCTCTATTTCATCGTATAACATTTATTTTGCTACTGAAGTTAGGATGTACTCGCTCTTAAGTTGTTTGATGATTTGTTCAAGTTATCTTTATTATAAATTACTTAAAACAAAATTTCGTTCTTGGATAGACCTATTTATATTAAGTTTTCTACTGATAATAGGTTTATATACACATTTGGCTTTTATTTTATTTGTATTTAGTCTGTTCGTTTTTTTGTGTTTTTATATCTTTAAATCAAATTTAACCGAAAATGAAAAAATATTAATTTTAAAAAGATTTTTCATTTTAATTATTATTGTCCTCGTATTTTATATTCCAGCTTTTTTTTATACTTATTATTATCAAATGCCCCGATTGAGAAATCAATCTTGGCGGGCACCTTTAAATTATCTTCATCTCCTCAATGAAAACATATCATATTTGTCAATAAACACTTTGGGAAATTCTTACTATTCTTCCTTGGAGTCACATATAAAATCATTCGAGTATTTAAATAGTGCAAATATTTTTAATATTGTTACCTATAGAATAGTTTATCTCTTAAATTTAATTGCAATTATTATCTTTCTTCTTAAGTCATCCCAAAATAGAAGCCCTAAACAATTATTTGTTCATATTATTTTCTTAATCTTAATTATACTTACAGCTATTGTATTAATTATAACTAATCATAGTTATAATTTAGAAAGATATTTATTTTTTATTTCACCATTATTTATAATCCTTATATCTCTTGGAATCTTGAACTACCCAAAATCAAGATTAAAAACAATTTTAGTGCTTATAATAATAACTTCATTCACATTAGGATTAGTTAAGCAGTATAGCACCATTTCAAGGGACAGTGATCACAGACCCTTAATTAGTATTATTTCTAAAAATTATAATAAAGATTCGGCAATCATTTTAGAACCCTTTGGCATTGATCATATGTATAGATATTATTTGCGAGATTACAAGTTTTTCAATATTAAAGACTCGAGTTTGTTTAACAATTATGAGAAATATTGGGTTGTCATAGATTATCGATCACCATTTTACAAAAAATTTAAAGAGCGTATAACTGAATCACTTAAATCAAAACTAAAAAGATATTGGGAATATGATAAGGTCAAACTATTATATCTAGAAAGAATTAGCTTGAAATAGTGGACAATCCTAAATTAGAACACAGAATAATTTTTATTGATGTTTTTAGATTCCTTTTTATGTTATTAATGGGAGAAGGTCATACATTAGATGCTTTATTAAGCGAGAAATTCAGGGGTCCAACTAATATATTCTATTTCATTTGGAGTTATATCCGTGACTTTACAGCTCCAGCATTTTTATTTATTTCTGGTATGATTTACTCTTTCAGGAAGTCGGGTTTCCTATAGAAAATCGAGTCTAAGATTTTTCATACTCTTAATGTAAAACCCCGATGATAAACACCGGGGTTATTGAATTGAACATATTTTTTATTTTTTTAGAATGCGAACAATTTAATGTCAACCAGGCTAATCTTTTCTGATTTAGGAAAATCAAAATCCTCTGAATTTGGTTTACCAAGAAAGATAAGCTGATTGCCTTCTTTGGATACTAACTGTCCAAAAAGGTGTTTCAGATCAGTTGGAAATTTAGTCGATTTTATTTTAACCATCGTACCACCGTCGGCCCATCCTTCTACCCCAATGTTTGAAAACAAATTCGATTTTGGATACGGCAATGCATCAGTGTCCCTATCTGAAGTCACTTCATAGCTGAATATTCTTATGTTTTGCACTTCATTTTTATTAATACCTTTCATAAAATATTTACCTGTGTTTGAATATCCTAAAAATGACATTGATACACCTGGTCGTTCAGCATATTCTATTACTGCGAACAATTGCTTATTAATGTACGTTGAGTAGTCGCTTATATATATTATTAAGCCGTCCTTTTCATAGTGCCAGCCGATTTTGGCAGTATTTAATTCAGGGAATGTCTGATAAATTTTATAAGGGAAAGATTGAAATTCATCAACGCCTTTTGATATCTGTGGGGCAATTGGTGAAGTTATATCTTGTTCAGTGTCCGAGCAACCTATCAAAGATAGTGAGGCTGTTATAATGATGAGATAAATTATACTTTTCATTTGATACTCCGATTATTTTTGTTTGTATGATTAATTGTTTTAATATGATTACACAATATTTATTCCCGGGTTGTGTTTTTCGTATTTGCACAAGTAGTATCATACAAAATCAATTAGTGACAAATAATATTTTTAATTTCTTTTTTAAAATCGGAAATATATTTTTCAACAATAATAACAAATGCAATTCATATAATGTAAATTTTTAAGAGTGGTATTAGTTAAGTAGAACAACTATGAACAATAAAAAACCCCGATGATAAATCACCAGGGTTGACTGCTTCCTGCTTCCTACCTAATTCTTACTATTTCAAGTGGGTTAACTTTCTAGTAATCAATAATTATTTAAATTTAAATTTCTTTCTTTCATTCTCTAATCTTGCCCGGACTTTCTTCTTGGTTAATCCTTTAATTGGGAGATAGTATGTAGAATGTGTTTGCAGGTCCGTTGTAACCGCAAACTTATCTTCCCCTTTAACCTTTTGTATTCCATCAAACTTCGCCCCGCTATCTTCAATCATAGATGCGCTAAACATAATAACCTCCTTTTTTTGTTTAAGCCTATTTTAATATATAAGAAGCAATAAAAACTGTAAATCGTCCGAAAGGTTGAAAAACGGTCTACATCTTTTGGTAATTAGATTAAAGGAAATTACTCGCCAATTAATGGAGTTGTCTCTGCTGCAGTTAAATAAATATCAATGAGATTATTG
>JAWOIK010000279.1:0-4268 GCA_046484705.1 Ignavibacteriaceae bacterium
GTTAAATAAAAGAATTTCCGCTTCTTAACTTATCAAGTCAGTAGCCCTTGCAGGATAAATAGATTAAATGACGGGGCAGCGGCAGTAATTGTCTTGGTGTATTCAACAGTGCACAGACAAAATAAAAATTATAAAAGTGAATTACAATTTACCCTTAACAAACAACTTGCAAACCTCTTAGATTCCGCACCATTGTTTGTTACCTAAAACTCCGGAGGTTTATTTCAATCTATAATCAGGCTTAGATTCAAAATAACAATGGTAATTAAATAAAAAAACCCGGACAAGCCGGGTTTTAAAGAAACATATAATTATTAAATAACTTTTACTTTATTCCTGCAATCTCTTCAAGCATTGCAGTAGTAAGTGATTTAGGTCTTTCAATCGGATAGCCGAGTGCACGGTCCCATATAATGTTTGATACAACACCAAGCGCTCTTCCTATACCGAACAGAACTGTATAGTAATCGTATTCGGTTAAGCCGTAGTACCATTGAATAACACCAGATTGTGCATCAACATTGGGCCATGGATTTTTTGCTTTGCCCTGTTCAAGCAGTATCGGCGGCACAACATTAAAAAGAAGATCAACATACTTGAACAACGGGTAATCCGGTAAATGTTTTAAGCAGAATTCTCTCTGTGCCATATAACGCGGATCGGTTTTTCTTAAAACTGCGTGACCGAATCCCGGCACTACCTGTCCGCCTTTTAAAGTATCCCATACAAACTGTTTCATTTCTGCTTCGGTTGGAACCTTACCATCTTTTTGTTCGTACACATTCTGAACCCATCGTAAAACTTCCTGATTGGCAAGTCCGTGCAATGGTCCTGCAAGTCCGTTTATCATAGCGGAGATTGAATAATAAACATCCGAAAGTGCACTTGCAACCAAATGTCCGGTATGAGCACTTACATTTCCGCTTTCGTGATCACTGTGAAGAATGAAGTACATTCTTGCAACATCATCATAAGGTTTTTTAATTCCCATCATATGAGCAAAGTTTCCGCCCATATCAAGCTTTGGATCGGATGCAATGATATCGCCGTTTTTATATTTAAGTCTGTATATAAATGCTGCAATCTGCGGAAGGCGTGCAAGTAAGGTTAATCCGTCTTCATAGGTGGGATCCCAGTAATCATTTTTACTAAGATTGCCTGTTTCATATTCTTTTACGAATATGGATTCGCGCTGCATTGCAACAATGGCGGCCGAGAACATTACCATAGGATGTGAATCCAGCGGAAGTGCTCTTAACATATCAAAAATATACTTGGGAACTTCCTGTCTTTTACGGAATTCATCTGCAACTTCTTCAACATCTTCTTTGGTAGGAACTTCACCGGTTAACAGCAAATAGAAAAATCCTTCCACATACGGCATTTCACCGCCCGGAACTTTAGGAAGTTTTTCCATTACTTCAGGTATTGTAAATCCGCGGAATCTTATTCCTTCCATCGGATCAAGATATGATATGTCTGTTAAAAGACATTTTACTCCTCTTGCACCGCCGATTACCTGGCCGATGTTAACTTCACCAACTTTTACATCTCCGAATTCTTTTGCAAGACGGGTTGTACGGGGACGCCATGCGTCAATTTGTTCTTTGAGCTTGTTTTTTAGTACGTTGGACATGTTTCTCCTCCTGAGATAAGGTTATACTTGCAGTTGTTTCTCCCCTGCTTAGAGAAACAACAAAAATTGTGGCTTAATATACAAATAATAATAAATTATGTATATAGCTAATTATTAAATTTGTTAAGACTGAACAGGCATAAACAATTATTTGCTGAATTGGGTGGGATTATATATGAATTTCGCTGCCGGTTTTTGCAGCAAATACTTTAAGCCCCGGGAAAGATTTTATTATTTCTGCACCCATCCAATCTATTGCTTCTTTATCTCCATGTACCAGTATTACGATCTCCGGTTTCAGTTTCTGCACAATTGAAATCAAATCCTCTCTTCTTGCGTGTGCAGAAAACCGGAAGTTTTTTATTTCGCAATTAATTTGTCCGGGTTCGGAGGATTTATTAAGCTGAATTTTATCACCGCGTTTTGAATTTGCAATAATGTAACCCGGTGTTTCAGGATCCATATATCCGACTGTAAAGATTGCGGAGTTTTTCTGATTCATCCAGCTTCCGGCAAGACTATAAGATGCCGTTCCCTTTATCATCATTCCACTTGATATAAGAACAATACAGGGCTGTTTGAAAAACTCATTTGTATCAGAAATTTCGTTAATGTCTTTTACGGGAATGTTCGACAATTCGAATTCCGGATCGACCATATTAACTGTATAACGGTTGTAATCATAAACACGGCTTATCTTTTTGCCAATTCCGCCTGTGTAAATATCAACAGGAGCAATTCTGCCTTTCTGCATTTGCTTCCAAATAGTAGCAAGCATTTCCTGTGTTTTACCAAGTGCAAAAACCGGAATTAAAACCGAGCCCCCTTTTGTTAATATTTTATTAATTTCACCTGCAAATCTTTGTGATTCAACTTCCCAGCTATTTAACAATTTGGAATCTGTGGCACCATAAGTAGTTTCCAGAATTAATGTATTAACCTTTGTTTTGGGAATGTATGCTCCGTTTATTAAAGTTTGATCTGTGAGATTGACGTCGCCGGTATAAAAAATTTTCTTTCCGTTGTTCTCAAGAAGGATTGAGGCCGAACCCAGGATATGTCCCGCATCATAAAAAATGCATTTAACTTTTGCTTCTTCATTATGAATATAACCTGTCAGTTCAAATTCATCGTTGTAAGTTTTATAGTCGATTGTTTTAATAAGAAGATCAACTTCATCGTGAGAATACATTTCAAAGTTTTCATCATCACCAATTTCTTTTTTAAGTATTGAAACAGAATTGTGAAGCGTAAGTTCCAATATAGCTCTCGTCTGTGGTGTAGTTGTTATATGAATGTATGGATGCTGTTTTACAAGAAAGGGTAATGAACTTAAATGATCCTGGTGTGCATGTGAAATTAAAACATGATCAACGGGAAGGTTTTTGATAAGATTGAAATCCGGCAGTGAGTCAAATCCTGTTTTACGCGGATGCATTCCGCAGTCGAGTATAATGCCGTTGCCGTTAAAATTGAGGTAGTAACAGTTTGCGCCTATTTCATTTGCCCCGCCGAGAGGGAGGAACTTAATCATGCAGGATGTTTTAATTTTCGCGCAGGAATTTTCTCAATCTTGCCGTTTCTTGAGACAATTAAGTAGTCATTATCCTTAGCACGAGAATCAATGAGTTTATTAACAGCTGATCTGATTCCTGTAAGAATTTTATTTCTAAGTTCAGTTCTATTATTCATGATATTGCTTTTTTATTATAGTCCAAATGCGGTCATCAAAAACGTCTATTCTAGTATTATTTATTCCTTCACATATTATTTCAGGGTACTCGCTGGAATTATTAATTACAACCCAATAATTACAAACAGGGATAAAATAATCATAATTAATTTAGTTACTATATCTTTACATGAAGTAAGAGAACTACTCTTCTTTATCACGCTCTTCCTGTTCTCTGCGCATTTGTCCTTCAATGTCACCAAGATCAACAGTGTTTAACACAATATCTTCCGGAACACGGAACCTGTCTTCAGGAACACGAACATCTTCTTCTATCTTTCGTGCTGTTACATTAATGCTTACCGGACCGGAGCGGGTTTCAGATTTTAATAATATCCACTTCCAGTACCATGCTTTCATTCCAATGTTACGGAATTCATAAACATCGCATTCCTTTCCAAGATACTCTTCCGTTCCCGTTTTGTATCCGCCCATTTTAATAATTACCTGTTCGCCTAATTCATTAAAGTATTGCTGACCTTCAAGTTCGGTTTTTAATTCTTTAAGCTGGCTTTGTGATTTTGTTCCTGATTTAGAATCCATATTAATTGTGTACTGCCAGTCTCCGTCGGTAATGTTAATAAGATTTGCTGTTTTGGAAAACTGTCCTACTGTAATAGTGGTATTGGAATATTCCGCCTGACGTTCGCCCCAGTTATCAAAATAAAGTCTGCGCGACCCTTCCTGTGAACCGGAAACGTCATACTCAATTATAGCGGATTTTATTCCGTACTTTCTGTCTTTCACCAAAGGTGATCTTCTTCCGTCAACATCTGATTCTCTGTCTTTTTCGGAATCACCGCAGGAAATAAGAAGTAACATCCAGTCGCAGCAGCTGCTCCTCGAGCGAGCGCCACACCGGCAGCGGGTACACTTGCAGCTCATGGGGAAAGAAGGAGC
>JAWOIK010000049.1:0-61532 GCA_046484705.1 Ignavibacteriaceae bacterium
AACCTGGTGCCGGAGAATAATTCCTCATAGTTTGTGAAACAGGAAATGTATCAGGAAGAACTGTATATTCAATATAAACATTTCCATTAGAAACTTTGTTATAATAGTTTCTAACAAATTCCAGGTGATCTTCAAAATATTGCTGATCGTGAGGAAGAGGATCCAGAATAGTGTTCCCATAATCCTGGGTATAAATTGAACCGAATTTTCCGGTTCCAAAGGTAGCAGCATCCCTGTCTTCTTCAAAGCTTACCATTACAGCCAAAATTTTTACAGAGTCACTTTGTACCGAGTTGGTTCGCTCAACAGGATAAGGATTAAGTTTACCGGTAAAATTTTGGGCAGATAGACTGCCCAAAATCAAACACCACAGCAGGAGGAAGATATTTTTTTTCATATATAATTAAATTCCGCGCGGTAATCCTCTTGTACTTTCAGGTATTGCACCCCACCCGATAAGCACTGTAAATCTAAGAGTATCGGAAAGAGGATGATTTTCCCCGTCTTTAAACATAGATGTTGTAATATAACTGAAATCAAATCCATATATATCATATCGAATACCGGCACCGAAAGTAATAAACTTTCTGTTTCCATAATCAGGATCCTCATAAAAGAAACCTGTTCTTAAGGCAAATAGAAATTCACCGGGAGTGCCATACCAGTATTCAAGTCCCATAGAAGTTACAACGTCTCTTAACTCTTCACTTATCGGCTTATCGCCCCATGCAGTAAATATCGCCTGGTACCATTCATCGGATTCAGATACTGTTCTTGTGGTATCACCAAACGGGACAACCTTTGTGGTTCTGCTGACAAGCAACTTACTAAAATCAAGGGTGTAAATAAGGCTGTTGAATTCACTATCTAATACTTTATATGCAAATCCTAATCTGAAATTGGTAGGAATAGGATCAGCCTGATCCTGATCAATGTACGTTATTTTAGGTCCGAGGTTACTCAAATTCATACCAATACTTAACTTGCCGCCGATGTCTTCATCAATCAGAGGAATATGAAATGTTTCCGGTCTCCACATTGCAGCGACATCAAAACTTATCGTTGTTGCAACTCCCTTACCTTTTTCTTCACCGGTGGGCTGATCTGATAGTCGGCTATGAATCACCCTGAAGTTAAAACCTAATCCCCAATCAGGATGAATTTTTGTTGCATACCCGAGAGTAAGAGCAGCGTCGAATGAACGAAAAGTACCCAATGGTGTCGGATCCGTTTCGCCTGTTCTGACGAATTCACCAAAATTCATATAAGTAATACTTGCCGTTACACTTCCATCAAGTTCTTCAATGTACTGCCTGTAAGTCAGATAGTCATAGAATAGATCGAGATTGAACTGTGGTAGCCAGTTACTGTGAGTAATACTCAGCTCTGTTCCGGTTAAAAATGCAATTCCGGCCGGGTTCCAGAAAATAGCAGAAGAATTATCTGCAAGACCGGTACCGGATTCACCAATACCTCCGGCACGTGAATCAGGTGCAAGTAAAAGAAATGGAACTGCTGCCTCGCCTTGAGCGAACGATTCCTTAACAAATCCGCCGAACATTACACATATAATCAGCAGCTTTAAAGCGTTCTTCATTTTAATTATCCTCCGATAAGTTTTATGTCTGTTTTGTAATTTCAATAAACTGAATTAAAAATATAAATAAATATTTCTTATAATTTCAAAATAATATTAAATCATCTTATTACAGCAAGTTTTCCTATTACACTCTTGCTGTTATTTCCGTCGATAGTTTTAACGTTTACCTTGTAAAGATATGTACCGTTTGCAATCACACTTCCATCTTCATCCCTGCCGTCCCAGTCAATTGTAACAAATCTGTCGCTTATGTGAAATTTTTCTATTTCTTTTATCATTCTTCCGGCAATGGTGTAAATGCGTATCTTAACATCAATCGGTTGGGTAAGGTTTTGATTAAATGTAAATGTTGTAGCAGAAGTAAACGGGTTCGGATAATTATATACATCGCGAACAACAAGTTCATTATCATTAACAACAGAAAAATATGTCAGATCTGTTGAAAGATTATTGAACACATCCCATGCTTTTACCAATAGTGAATATTCACCAAACTCGAGATTATTAAACAGGTAATTAATCTGACCCGATTTGCCACCGGCATCCAGATCGCCGATAAAATGGTTGGTAAAATCTATAGGGTTATTTTCCTGTTCATTCAGCACACCTTCGAGCTTATGACCTACACCTGTTCCGGTTGTATTTAAACCGGTTTCATCAAAAAGTTTTACAATAAGTTTTGGATCCGGACCAACAAGAAAAGAATTTCCGTAACTGATGTCATCAAAATAAATTTCTATTTCCGGTCCTTTGCCATCATTAGCAGTTGTATCTGTTCCGCCAACAATAATATTATTTGTATAACCAATACCATACGACTGATTATTATAAAATAACATTACTATTTTTCCGTTTTGATTTTCATAAGAAATATCTTTCGGCACAACGAAATCAGCAGAAAATCTGCCGCCTACTATTGATACTCTTCCTTTAAAAATCACACCGCCCTGAACTTTCATATCGAAAGGAAAACTAACTGTGCTTATACTAGGTATTCTAACTAAACGTTCTGAGTCAAATACCGTTAGCAGACCTTCACCGGAGAAATCTTCCCAGATTGAACTATCCGGTCTTAGAACAACCCCTTTGATATCAGTTCTGCTAAGTGCTTTAATCTGAACTTCAGACGATAAAGGTAAACCATTTACTGAATCAACGTTAGCAAAATATTGAGGTATACGAAGTCTTAATGTAGGATCACCAAACAAAAAATATTTTCTGTCGTTTACAGTAGGAAAATTAGTTTGTTTAGATTCAAAAATAGCCTTACCAAGTGTAACCGGAAGATTAAGAGTATCCCTGTTTTGCGTAAAAATATTTCTGATAATTCTTTTATTCAGATTATGATTTTCACCTGATGTAACTAACCTTGACGAAGATATGCCCGCTATTGCACCTCTATTCTGGAGAAAAATCATAGCCTCAGTTGAACTTTGAAAATTAGGGATGTCGAAGTAACCAAAATCACAGGTAGCGGCACACATAAAAAAGTATTCATCATTATGCATTAATGGAAGTGCAACACTTTTCTCAAAAATGTATTCATGCGCCCAAAGTTCAGGGCTTCCGTGACCTATATAATTGATAAACAAGGTACCATTATTAATGGCTTCGATTATAGCCTGGTTAACAGCAGGTTTTCTTCTCCCCTGTCCTGTGATTACTTCAGGATAAGCTGCCGCATAAATCTTATTTTTATCAAAAAAGCCGGGAAGTTCAATCTCAGCAATATCCTCAGATGGCTGAGTATGCTCTGTTCCTTCATACCTTCCCTGCGTGCCTATTCCATCATCGGCTATAAGCGTAATTAGATTTTGCCAGTTACCATTTTCAATTCCAGTTTCATAATGAATAATTTTATCAATTACGTTATTAGCTTCATCAACTGAAGAAACAGGTAATCTGCCAAGGGCAAGGTCGACTCTAAAATCAGTTCCAACAACCTGAACGAAGAAATCATCGCTTGAAAATGAATCACCGCCAAAAATAAGAATTAAGGATTCTTCGGATTGCCATGTTGGTATAAAATTATCGCTGTATGTTTCAACATTTCGGAAATCATAAGTACCTTTACCAAACATCAGAACATATTCGGGTTCAACCTGCCAATTGTTATAAGCATATTTTATGTAATCGCGAATTGCAGAGACATCCAACATTCCGCACGAAAACTCATTATAAATTTGATCGACATCCACAACTATAGTAGAAATAGTCGGTACAGATTGAGTTTCACGATAGGTCATTAATTTGTTCGCAGATTCCAAAAAATTTCTATGGGTAATAATTATAAACTTTGCTCCAATCGTTTCACCCCGAAGATTCGAATTAAGAACTTCTGCAGGATTAGCAGGTGACTTATAATTGCCATTTCCAACTGCAATATATTTTTTCCTGATATTATTTGTTTCTGCTGATTGGAATCTGAACTCGCTGCCGCTTGGCCAGCCCGGTTTTGGTGTAACAAGTTTAATTTCCGAAAAATCACTTACATCATAAATCTGAATATTTGAAGAGGAAAACCCGCTTAACTGATATTCAATTACCCCAGTATTCGGCTCGGAAAAGAAAATCAGATTGTCACTTGTTGCAATAAGACGTTTTTTATATTCAATCTCAAAATAATCAAGATATCCCGCAGCGGTTACAGATGACGGACTTACCTTGAAAGTCAACGCACTACGGTTATCCGGTAAAACGCCATTGAAGGTTGTACTAAGTGAATGAGCCCTGCCTACCCTGTATAGTGCACTTCCATAACCGCCAAGATTTTGTGTCAGAAGTTGGTTACCATTATCAGTTAAAGTTAGATCCATCCCGTTCTGTGTACCAATAGCAAACCTTATGTTGTATTTAACAGGCTCAGAATTATCCCTGTTATGCAGATTATTCATATATGTGCGTGAGGTAACAGCAGAAGAAAAATCATCGCCGAAAAATTGTCTTCCGGTCTTACCAAGATTTATTCTATCAATTTCCCAGTCCGCAAATGCTGCGGAAGTAGTTTGAATGAAATCGGCCGTTTGGTTTAAACTGGTTTTATTCTGAATCCTTTTGCCGAATTCACCGCCTGAAGTAATCCAGAAATAATTTTTATCAGAATATGAGTGCCGCATTCTTTTGATTTGGGAAGTGGTTGAATCAAAATCCCAAAAGCTGCTGCCTCTACCATAAAAAAGGATATAATCGTTGTCATCAAACTTTCCATCTTCCTCCCCGAAAATTGTAATTGAATTTTCAACGAGGTCATATGGGCGTGGTAATGAATGGTCCTCCGGTAAAATCTTTCCGCCGTTGTTATAAATTTTTATTGTTCTTGGATCAACTGTTGCTGCATCAATTCCAAACTGTGCAAGCATGGATCTAGTTATTCTGTATATACCTTCTTCAGGTGCTTC
Source organism: Ignavibacteriaceae bacterium (assembly GCA_046484705.1). Taxonomy (GTDB): domain Bacteria; phylum Bacteroidota; class Ignavibacteria; order Ignavibacteriales; family Ignavibacteriaceae; genus JAGXRK01. Next base: position 4,999 of record JAWOIK010000049.1, read on the forward strand.
AAATTTGAACCATCTTCCATTAGCCAATACACTGTTGGAAGTAATTTTATTTAATTTATCTGAGGATTCATCAACCCAAAATCTGGCAACATCAAAATTTATAACAACCCCGCTTAAAAAATTATCGGCAGGTATTTTTGCGATTTGCGTGCTTCCGGTAAAATTAATTCTTATCTGTATCCTGGAATATAGTCTTATAGTATTGACGGATGCATTAAATTGAACCGGTGAAACTATAAAAGATTGGACTTTTAATTTCCGGGCAACACCGTATTCACCAAACGAGACCAACTCATCGCTGATTGTAGAATTAAAATAATTTTCTGCCTGTGAATATTTTTTCGCCGGGAAATCGCCATCTTTATAATACAGCGGGACGGGTAATACTTCGCCCTGGATCTCTTTATAACTTGATGAAAGAACTTCGAATGTTGTTCCATACTCACCGGGAACACCAACATTAATCATTCTCTTCTGAAGCTGCGGTGAACCCGCGGAAAACTCATCAGGCACAAATCCGTCTGACAAAACTACTTTTCTGAAATCCTTACCTTCAATAGTAATGATTGAGGTGTCTGTATATTGAGGCGCATACTCGAATACCAGTGATCTGGCATCGGATGATATAATTCGGATGTCATTTTGAGGAAATATCAGAATGGACATCAAAAGAAAAAGTACAGAGATTTTGCTAAACATATAAATAAGGATTTATTTATAAAATAAAATAAAAATACAAATTAATGATCAATATCCTTTGGTAGCAAAAATCTCTAAAAAAATTCTCCTGATTTTTGAAGCAATTTAGGCACTTTTTGGTTAACGAGTCAAGCCTAATAAAAAAAGCTATTAAAATAATTTTTTGAGGGTGCTACATGATCAATTCACTAATAACTTTGGTTTACTGTGCATATCTAAGCTATTTAATCATATCAATCAATACAAATTTATTATACGTTCTATCTCTACCAGTTTATACTCATCAATTCTACAACCCCAATAAGTTTTTGTTTTTTCGCATAGCCTCAATACAGAACTGAATATGATCATCAAGACTGATTCCTAAATCTGCAGCACCATTTATAATATCATCTCGACTGACTGCTTTGGCAAATGCCTTATCCTTCATTTTTTTCTTCACAGACTTTACTTCAACCTCATCAATACTTTTTGAAGGACGCACATAAGTTACAGCGGTTAAGAAACCTGCAAGTTCATCGCATGCAAATAAGGTCTTTTGCAACAATGTTTGCCGCTTCACACCTGTATAATCTGCATGCGAAAGTATTGACTGAATAAAATCTTCAGGAAATCCTTCTGCTCTTAAAATTTCAGAACCTTTATATGGATGTTCTTCAGCAGTGGGATACATTTCATAATCAAAGTCGTGAAGCAGGGCAACATTGCCCCAATAGTCTACATCTTCATTAAACTTTTTAGCGTAATCTTTAACACAGCATTCAACTGCATAAGCATGCTTAAGAAGGCTTTCACTTTTTGTATACTTTGTAAGTAATGAGTGACAATAATTACGATCGAATGATTTATCCATATTTTCCTTTGTTAACTATTAGTTAAATATCTAATTGAGGGACAAAGATCTGCAAGAACACAATCCAGGCATTTTGGGCTTCTTGCAATACAAATGGTTCTTCCGTGTGAAGCAAGCCAGTGAGATGAGTTTATCCAATCTTTTTCTGGTAATAGTTCTTTTAATTTCATTTCAATTTTTTCAGCATCAGTTGATTTAATGAATCCTAACAAATTTGACAATCTGATTACATGAGTATCAACTGCTATTGCAGGAATGCCGAAAGCATTACCGGCAACAACGGATGCTGTTTTTCTCCCCACACCGCTAAGTTTTGTTAGTGCTTCAAAGTCGGCAGGTAGTTTCCCCTGATATTTTTCAATCAACTGGCGGCAGCAATTTTGAATATTTTTTGCCTTTTGCCTGTAAAAGCCTGTTGAAAAAATATCTTTCTCTAATTCGGAAGCAGGAACTTTTATGTAATCTTCGGGTTTTTTGTATTTCTTAAACAGTGTTTTAGTAACAATATTTACCCGTGCGTCTGTACATTGTGCAGAAAGTATGGTTGAGATAAGAAGCTCAAACGGATTCGAAAATTCTAATGCTGGTTTTGGTTTCGGATATTCCCGCTTTAACAAATCAAATATTTTTTTTGCATGATTTATTTCAGATCTGGTTGCCATCTTTAAAAAATCTTTTATCCTTAATCATTAATCTTTCAACCGGAACATTATTTAACAGATGAGATTGTATAATTTCTTCCACGTCTTCAATTCTTACACCTCCATACCAAATCTGATCAGGATAGACAACAATGGAAACACCAAATTCACATGCATCCAAGCAGCCGGCAGAATTTGCGCGAATTTCAGAATTTAATCCAAGTTCTTTAATCCGTTGTTTGAAATGTTCACGGATTATAACACTTCCTTTTTCAGAACAACATCCCCGTGGATGACCATCAGGTCTTTTGTTCTCGCAGATAAAAATGTGTTTGCTATACCGTTTCAATTGATTTCTATAATTACTAAGTTATTTGCAGAAAAAAAAATATGATAGTTACTTTATTTAAAATTACTTATTTCTAAATTATAAAACAGGTGGAGTTATGGATAAGTTTAAATTTAAAGCGGTTATTTTTTCAATTCTTATAATTGTTGGATGTTCTGAAAAATCCAATAGTCCCGTTGATCCGCGTCATTACCCTGTTCATTTAAATGCTTTATGGGAATATAATACCAAACACTTCATTGCATACTACGACTCAATTGGAAACTTATCTGATCCCGAACACATCATTTCAGAGAATACAATAGTGCAGATTTTGAATGACACTGCTTCATTAGGAAACTATAACAATCTATATCATTTAAAATCGATGGACATAAATAATCCTCAGTACTCATCAAATTTCTGGTACATGGATTCTGATTCCGGTCTGTTCACTATAGCTTATTCATCAGCTGGTAGCAGTCAGCAGGTTTTACCCAAAAATCAGTTAAATAGAGAATATGATGAAATTAAAAAAATAATTGAAAGGATGAATATTTCATACTTTCCGCTTAACAATTTGGGAGCAACTACCGATTCCATAATCTTTGAATCAACACCCAGAAAAGTTATCAATTATCCATTATTTTCCGGCAGCAAGTGGGTAGAAAGAACAGAGCCATTCCTGATCGAAAGAAATATCATTGGTAAGGAATTGATTGATGTTACTGCCGGTAAATTTGATACATGGAAAATTGGCAGAAACAGTAATGAAGAATTCTGGAACAATGTAAAATTTGTCGATTATGTTGACTTAGGTACCGGACTCATATATAGAGAAATTCTTTTTGATAGTTTATTATTAATCATCGAACCATTAGACACTGCCGGATTCTATAGTTGGAGAACTATGACTGAATTGGTAAGAAAAGAATAAAGTAATTAGAGAATCTGAAATTCTGAATCCGAATTTATTTCATATTTGTAATTTGATCATTGATATTAAACTAAATTGTAGCGCGTACGGGATTCGAACCCGTGATCTCCGCCTTGAGAGGGCGGCGTCCTAAGCCACTAGACGAACGCGCCTGTGTAAAATTAAAATTTTATCAGAACGATTTATTTATAAAAAGTTCATTCGATTATTTTGAGCTTCTGAACAAATATCCCAAGCTAAACTTCTGCAGAAATACACCGTGATCTCCGTCCCGACTCGTCGGGAGCGGCGTCCTAAGCCACTAGACGAACGCGCCAGTATATAATCCAATATTTTATTTATAATGCAGAAAAATGGAAGATGGCTGATAAAAACCATCTTCCATCTCGTTGTCCCGTCAGGGGTCGAACCTGAACTCTTCTGATCCAGAGTCAGACGTGTTGCCAATTACACCACGGGACAATAAATTTTAATTTTTATTCCCAATTTTGGCTCGAAATATATTGAACTTGATTTCTAATTGCAATTAGTTAAAATTGCATCCGGATTGTAATTAATTAAGGTAAATCCAGAACCATGAAGAATATTGTTTTTAACTTTTTATTTATATTTTTTTTCATACCCTCATTTATTAATGCTCAGCTCTTTGAGTATCAAACTTCTATCGGCAATTTTAAAAAAGCTAATTCGTTTTACATTTCAGCCAGCGGAATAATTTATGTAACTGACTCAGGCAGTAACCAGATTACCAGTATTGATACTCTCGGCAATATTCTGGAATCGACCGGGGGATATGGATGGGCGGAAGAAACATTTGATGAGCCGGTAGATGTATTTGCCACACCCTTAAATATTTATGTTTCTGATAAAAACAATCACCGTATTCAGAGATTTGATAGAAACCTTAATTATATATCATCAATAAGTAATAGAGATTATGAAAACGATGAAGTTAAATTTGGATATCCGCAGGGTTGTGTAGTATCCAACCAGGGAGACGTATATATACTGGATTCCGAAAATCAACGGGTAGTTAAGTTTGATCTTTTTGGTAATTTCGTTCAAAACTTTGGCGGATTTGATGCAGGAAATTACCAACTGAAAAGACCAATTTCGATGGCGGTTAGTGCCAGCAATTTATTATATGTTGCAGATGATTCAGGGATAATAATTTTTGATTCGTTTGGAAATGGTATTGGCAGAATCGGACTTGAAGTAAAACCGGTTTCTGTAAGAATCATTTTTGATGAAATGACTATAACTTCAAATAATTTAATATATAATCATAACCTCCGCTCGGAATCGCTTAATATTACAGAAATTCAATTTTCTGAATTTGAGATTAAAAAAGTCATATCTTCATTTCTCTACAACAACAAATTATATATTCTTTTCCCGGATAAAATTTCAATCTTCAGTGCTGCAAATTGAAATCAATTTAATTTCCAATGAATAATATAATCCGACTAATATTTTTTATTGGGATATTAATCTGGACTTTAGGAATTTTATCACCATGTCTAAATCTGCAAAATCCGATTTTGTTAATTTTCACAGACCAGATTTATTCCGTGATATGCCATCAAAACCCGGATAAATCTTTTCTGTGCGGTTCAAATTTCTTTTTTGTATGTGCCAGGTGTTTCGGAATTTATACGGGTGCATTAGCTTGTTCATTTATAATTTTATTTTACAAAAAAAGGTTTAGATTAAATTTAATTCCATTAATCATTTCTGCAGTTCCTTTACTGCTGGATGTATTATTCATATCTTTTCACATCTATGCATACACACATATTGTTTCATTTTTCACCGGTATGCTTTTTGGTTCAATATCGTTTATATATATTTTATCAGTAATTGAAAATTCTTATTCTGAATTAGTTAAAAGGTAAATAGTGAAAAAATTTTTCCCTTCTTTGGTAAGTGGATTTGTAGCTTCGGTTTTCTCAATTATTCCGTTATTAAAAAGTTTCAGCTGCTGTTTACTTGTGCCTGCTGCCGCTGTACTTGCTTTATTCCTTGATCGAAGAATAAATAACAATCTGGAAAAGATAACTATCAAGAAAGCATTATTATTCGGATTTCTTACGGGGATATTTGCTGCATTTTTTATTACATCTTTTGATTTGTTAATGACATATCTTACAAAAACAAATGATTTGATAACCAGCCTGCCGCAAACTGAAGTTATGTTGAACGACTGGAATTTGGGTCCTATGATGGAGCAATCAATTACAATGTTAAAGCAAATGGCTGATGAAATAAACAGCACAGGTTTTTCTATGCTTTATGCTTTTATGATATTATTCAGTAATCTTATTTCAAATACAATTTTTGGAATGATCGGCGGTGCATTGGGAATGGTAATCCTCAATAAAAAAACTTATTAATATTATGATCACCGCAATTATTTTTTTCATTCATCTCATATTCCTGCTGGTAATTTTTACAAAAAAGTGGCAGGAGGAAGGACTATCCTCAGGACTCATTAATCTTGCTTTAATTGGAATTTTATTTACCGTTGGCTGGACTATTACCGGACTGATTGCAAAATTAGTTATGGATCAGGAAGGGTTGGGAATATACTACGACAGGGATACCTTTTCATTAACCCTGCTGACAATTGCTGAATACTTCTTCTACAGATTCTATTATAAAGAAACACCTACTGCAGTCGATAAGGGAATACAATAACCGCAGTCTGATCGCCTTGCTGCTGTGTTGGAGAAAGCGGTTCAAATCTCCATTGCCATAATGAATTGATAGCAGCGTTCTCAAGTTTGGTATCAGCTTTTGTTAATAAATTTATTGATCCAACGGTTCCATCCGGCTTAATGGTAAAACGCAGTCGAATGTCGATTTCTTTATTTACTCCTTCAGGATATGAAGGCAGCGAATAACTGTAAATTTTACGTGTACCCATTCCGCCCCACTCGATATCGAAACCAAAACTTCCTTCTCCCTGTGCCAGATTTCCTTTACCTGTTGTAGTAACATCAGAAGTAGTTTCCTTAACAGTTTCAGTCTTGGTTTCTTTTTTCTGTTCTTTATCTTTTTCCGCAGGTTTAATTATGTTTTCATCCTGGGTATTTTTTGCAACAGGCAGTTTAACCTCTTTTACTTCAGGATTTTTAGTTTCGGTAATACTTTCTTCTTCCGGAGGAGCGAGTTCTTCTGTCTTGTCAAGCTGATCGCCAATTGCGCCGGATGAACCGAACTCTGATGAAATTCCAAATGATAATTCAACATAATCTTTAGCAGGAAATTCAAATGTTAAATTAACCAACAGGAATATAACCATCAGGATAGAATGGAATAACAACGATGCCGAAAAGGAGATGTTTTTTATATCCCGGTAGTTCATATTTCTTTTTCTGTTTCTATTGTGAATTTATCTATTTCCGATGCTTTTGCTGCATCAATCACCTTAATTATCATTTCTATTGAAACTGTTTTATCTGAACGTATAATAAGATTATCCGTATTAGTTGCAGTTTTCATTTCACCTAATTTAAATGCCAGTTGATCGATACCAACTTCGTCCGGACCCAAATATACACCGCCGCCGGAAGTTAATGTTACAATCATCATAGTCGGTTCTGATCGTTCATTCAGTTTTGAACCCGGAAGTTTTACTTTTACACCGGTTTGAATAACAAACTGTGACGTAAGCAGAAAAAATACCACTAGCAGCATAACAATATCCGTAAGTGATGAATAACTGAAAATACTCAATGGCTGTTTTGTTGTTTGAAATTTCATTTTAATTCCTATATATCTATTTCTACTTCATCATCAATGTCACTAATATCAGTAGATTCATCTTGTATTACATCTATAACATCATTCGCAACTGTTTCCATATCTTCAACGGTTCGTTTTACTGAACTTAAGAAATAATTATAAAAAGCTAAAGCCGGAATTCCGACTATAAGTCCGAATGCAGTGGTTGTTAACGCTTCCCAAATACCACCAGCCAAATCACTTGGATTTGCTGCACCAGCAAGGTCTTCAATTGTCATGAAAGCCTGTATCATTCCCGTTACTGTTCCAAGGAATCCGATTAAAGGAGCAACCCCGGCAACTGTTGCAAGTATTGTAAGACCTTTTTCCAATTTACTTACTTCCTGCCTGCCTGCATTTTCAATTGCTTCTTTAACACGGGTATGACCTAACTTATATTTTTTCAATCCTTTTCTTACAATATTAGCTACGGGTGATTTTTCCTGCATACAATGACTGATTGCACCTGAAATATCTTTTTTCTTTATCATACCCCGTATTCTGACCATGAATGCAGGAACGTTTATTCTTGTTTTTCTTAACACTGTATATCGATCAATTACAACGGCTAATCCAATTACAGAGCAAACTAAAATTGGCCACATAAGCAGCCCGCCTTTTAGAAATATATCGAATAGATTCATATTATTCCTTTTATAAAATATTCAAAAGATTATTTAAACTGAACTGCAAACTTTTCCGCTTCTTTTAATTCTTTAAAATTACCGACTTTCACCCTGTGCCAGGTAGACCCGTCAATCTCGGCACGTTCTACGAAAGAATTATACCCTTTGTTCCTGAATCTCTCAGCCTCGGTCTGTGCAACTGAATTACTTCTGAATGCGGCAACCTGTACAATATAGACATTACCATACTGGAATAAATTTATACCAAGTTTTTTTATTTCACCATGCGGCGGCTCATCATTTCTTTCAACAAGCTGTTCCGGTATTGCATTATTCTGCACTTCAATTTGTTTCACTGGTTCCGGATCATCTGGCTGTTGAATAATTGCCGCATCATTTATCTCAATTTCGAAAATGCCTGATACCATGTCAGGATTATCAATTCTCTTTGGATATGGATACGATACCGGGAATTCAAAATCCCTTTCAATAACATTCATTTTATCTGTATTAAATGCAACTGCATTTTCTACAACAGGCTGTTCACTAACGTCTTTAATGTGAGTAATGTAATAATAAATACTATACCCGATTATACAAATTGAAGCGATAAGCATTAAATAAGGCATTATAGATGAACGTCTTATACTTTTCCTGACCTTATTATTCTCATACCTGTTGTCTTTATTAAATCGTCGTTTTTTTCTTTCTTCTAATTGAAGAACCGATTTACGAACTCTCTCCTTTTCTTTCCTGATATCTGCGGATTTAGTAACTGATTTAAATTCTATAAATTCTATTTCCTTATCTTCAGAATCCTCTTTATCCCTGCCTTTGTGTGTAGTATCAGGTTCCAGTTTATCCGGAGTTATCGGTGTAAAAATTTCTGTTCCATTGATAAGTTTATCGTCCAGCATATCCGCGAAAGTTTTAACACGCTCAAACTTTTCTTTTGATTCTGTCGTCTCTGTTTGTTTGGATTTTCCTTCCAAGCTTTTCTTGTCATACTCGATGTCTATTTTCGGCTTATCTACCAAATCATCATCCAGTCCAGTAGTGGTTTCATCACTAATTACGTCAGGCTCAGCGAGTTCAAAACTTTCAAAGTCCCAGCTCAGGCGCTGTCTTTCTTTCGCTGATTCAGAATTATCCTCCGATTCCGCCAGATCAATAATGGCGTCTTCTTCAATTTCTTTTGACAAGTTCCTATCAAGTTCCCATCCCGATTTTTTAATTTGATCCTCAAATGCAATTTGTGCGGTCACATCTGTTATTTCTTGATCATCCTTATGAAGTAAATTATCCTTTTCATTGGATTGCTTGATACTTTGATTATAGATATCGGAATCGATATCTATAAAACCTAAAAGTAAGTCGCTAATTTCAGTGATTTCACCAGAACCTATTGTTTTATCTACTTTCGATTCAATGAGTTTTCTTAATTCCAAACCAGTATGAGGGAAATAAAAACCTGGTTCAACATTTCCTTTAAATGGAATTAAAGGTTTCCCAAAACTCAAACTGAATGAAGCATCGACAGCATTAAATTCTTCCTCATCGGAAACAGGTACATTAAAAAACAATCCGTCATCAAATAATTCATTTTGCTTAACAACACCGGGTGTAAAATATACTAGATCAATAACATCATGATTTTCAACATCGTATTCTTCAGACACAGTCTGTTTTTTTATCTTACCTTGTAATAGATAAAAATAACCAAAATGATTTACATACAACGCCTGCCCGATTTTTAAAATGACAGGTAATCTTTTAAGAAATATTTCGAAAAATACCTTTGTTTCGGATTCCGGAACTCCGGCATACCTGGCTATTTTTCGTATTAATTCTGATCGCGTCATTATAATATTTTTAAAAGATTAATATTACAGCCTATAGTTTATACCAAAAATAACATTCAACGGCATTTCTTTATAACCATACCACCTATAGTTTTCGTTGCCAGTGAGGTTATTAAGACTAAGTGTAAGATCAAAATTTGGCTGAAGTCTGTATATAAAGTTCAAACCAACATCTATATATGGATCAATCACAAGTGAGTTTGCTAGATCTGTATAGGATTTAGAATGAAAGGTTAATTTAACCTGTGCTTCTAAACCAATACTGAACAGATATCCATACATTCCTGTAGCATTAATTAACGGATGATATGGTATATAGTTATCAGTAGTGTCTGAATTTGCTTTGACGAGCAATAAATCTATAGATCCGTAAAATTTTCCAAAAGGACCGAGATGGTAAAGCAAATTAAGATACGGATTTATGTTCGTCATTTTTGTGTAGCCCAAATCAAACTTACCGGTATCTATAGAACTAATGAAATATGGATAACGGTTTGAACTGAAATATCTGACCCCGCCATTAATTTGATAATATGGACCGTACTCATATTTTACCGCAGCATCAAAGTAATTAGTTTTTTCATAATAAGTACTGGAATACATTACAGCGTTAAAATATTCATTTTCACGAAGTAAAGTTCCCGGACTTATAAGCTGCGGTACAGGTGCATACTCACCAAAGATTGTAAGATTTGGTTTGAGTTTAAAACCTAATGAAGCATAAGGTGCACTAAATGTATTTCCGCCGGTATTGGAAAATGTAAATCCAGCAGCGACCTTAAATAATTTTGTAATCTGGACTCCCGCAACAGGTCTGATTAAAAACATATCTGAGCCTAATTTACTTCCAAACATATTTTTAATGTAGTGCTTTTGGTAGTCGGCAGCCACTCCGATATTAACATCGGAAATAATTAATTTGCTTTCAGCTTTCAGTCTGAAATAATTATCAGTAAAATCTTCTTCACTCAATCCTGTAACATGATCGGATAATGAAAATCCGAATTGAAAATTCCGGTTGTAATTATTCCTTAATCCAACCAGTAAATTACCTGTAGTAACTGATCTTTTTGTATCCGGTGTATTTGCAGCAAATAATCTAAATGAAGTGGTTCCAATATCCGCATTAATATTTGATTGTGTTCCCGGTAAAAACTGATTATCAATATCAGACCAGTAAACAAAATTACCGCCGACATTTATAGAATAACGATCGCTGAAATCTATATAGGCTCTGTTGTAGATGCCGCTAAATACACCTTCAACAATTCCATTGCTGAACGGGTATGCATAAGTTGCTTTAACTCTTGGTATAGTGTATAGCCCTGCACCCGCTTCAATATTTCCATTGAAAAAATGAACGGAGTCAATCAAAGTCAAATCACTTTTAATTGGATTAGACAGGTCACGGATTTCAAGTTCCTCAGGTGAAAATGCAGGTCTTAAAAATTCATCGGAAATTGTAGATACAAAATCCGGTGCTATTTTATTTACCCTTTTCACTGAGACAATATCTCTGCCTGTAATTACAAAATCGGGAAGTTCAACATTAGGCGTTTGTTTTGTTTCTTCCTGGGCAAAGTAGATAGAATTAAAAATAAATACAAAAAGAAATATTTTCTTAATCATTTTAAATTCCTTAATTTTTCCTGGGCTTGCTGACCGAATGCATTTCCCTTATGTTTTTGAACAACAGCCCGGTACATTTCTTTAGCCTGTTCAGTGTCGTTTAATTTTTCATAGCACTCGCCTAATAGCAAATACGATTTTGTAAGCCATTCATCGTAAGTTGAGTAAACGGTTCTCACTCTGACTAACGCTGTTATAGCCTCTGTAATTTTCCCCTGTTCATACAGAGATAGTCCATAGTGATACTGCGCCATAGCTCCAAGATCATCACCCCTTTTTTCAGCCAGAGTTCTGAATAAATTATCGGCGTTTGAGTATCTTCCCAATGCAAGTTCTATCAATCCCATTTCAAAGCCAGACTTATCCGCAAAGATGGTATTCGGATAATACATTACAACATCTTCAAACACCTGATAGGCTTCACTGAATCTATCCATTTGAACCAGGGTATTGCCTTTATTGAACAATATTTCCGGCAATCGCGGTGATTTACTTAATTCGTTAACTCCTCTATCATAGGCAATCAATGCATCCTGATAATTACCCGTTGCACGGTGAATGTTTCCTATTTCTAAAATCGATGCTGCTGCAATTTCAGAATTTTTATAATCCCTGAACACCTTGTCAAAATTATAAATTGCCTCTTCAAATTGATTTAGACTTTGTGAGCTCTTTCCTATCCAGTAATATGCATCGGGTACCAGGCTGCTTTTTGAATAACGGGCAATAAATTCTCTGTAACTTCTTTGTGAATTTTCATGCCGCCCCAATCCGTAATATATTTCTCCCTTCTTAAAATATATCTGGTCGGCATTTTTAAAATTCGGATTTCGTGTTACAAATTCATCAATAAATGATATCGCACGTTCAGGGCTGCCCATTGCAACATAGCTGAATTGTATTCCATTTACTGCATCAAAAATAAAATCCGATGAAGGGAATTGAGTAATTACATTCTGATAGTAGACAATTGCGGAATCATACTTACTTAAATTGAAATACGCATCACCAATTGAATAATAAATAATCGGTACAAGGCTAGTTTTAGGATATTTGGAAAGAACATCTCTATACCTCATTATCGATTCATTAAAATTAGATTGCTGAAAATAAATCCAGCCAACCGTAAAAAGTGAACCTTCTGCGTATTCGGAATCAGGGTATTTGGTTTGCAACTGAGTGAATTCTGATATCGCTTCATTTACTCTTCCCGATTTATACAGTGCCTGTGCATACTGATAGTTAGCATATGGATTCGTTATTTCCATACTACCGGTTTTAAAAAGATCGCGATATATATTACCCGCCTGTGCATAATTTTTACTACCGTAGTAACTGTCTGCCAACCGTAGCCGTGCATCCATTATTCTGCTGCCCCCCGGGTATTTTTTTACGAAATCAGCAAAATGCAAAGCGGAATTCTGGAAATCTCCTGTGTTAAAGTAACAATATGCTTTGCCATACAAAGCCATTCTGGTTATGGAATCGTCATCACCTAATGCATTGTTGTATCTTTTCAGTGCTTCATTGTAATTAGCTAATGCAAAATAATTTTCAGCTAAGTAGAAATTAACTTTTTGAGATTCAAAATTAGGATCGCTTGAGTTTATTTCAGATAATCTACTAACAGATTCATTATACAATTCAAGATGGTATAGTGCAGTACCCAATCCGAATAATGCCCGGTTCTTAATGTTTGCATCAGCTTCTGTGATAAGCAATGCCGGTTCAAAATAATTTCTGGCTGAAGTAAATTGTTTTTTAGATAATTCAATTTCTCCCAGAATTGTTAGTGATTTTGCTCTTACAATTCTATCCTGTGAACCACTTGCAGTGATCAGGTACCGCGAAGCAAGGTCTGTATTTTTATTATTGAAGTATAAAGCACCAATCTGGTATTGGACTTCATCTGCAAGATTATGGTTCGGATATTTTTCAAGAAACTGCCTGTAAATTTCAAATGCTTCCTGATGTTTACCGGCATATCTTTTACTTTCGCCCTTCCAGTAAAAAGATTTAACTGCTGTTGAATCCGTACCATTTGATAAAATGTCAAAACTACGGAAAGCATCGTCATATTTTTTTTGCTGGAACTGGCTCCAGGCTAAACCATATTGAGCATCCTTATAAAGTTTTGTGCCGGGAAACCGTTCTATTATCTCAGAGTAGCTTTTTTCAGCATCGGCATATTGTTGTACACGGTAATTGGATAATGCGAGAAGATAAAGACTTTCGGAGTATAGCTCCTCCGGAAGATTGCTCAATATCGGATTTTTGAGTTCAAGTATAGAGGACTGATAATCTTTCAATTTGAAATAGCAAATTCCAATTCTTATCTGCGCTGAGACGGCAAGAGGACTGTTACGATGTTCTGTAAGCAGTCTGTCATAATTCTTTACAGCGTTTTCAAAATCACCGGTTTTTTCATATACAGTTGCAAGAGTATAAATTGAATAGTCTGCATATTTATTATTTCTTTTATCACCTGCGGCGTTTTCAAGAAAAATTATAGCATCATCAAGGTTGTTTTGCTCTGAATATGATTCACCGATCCAGTATAATGCAGAACCTGTATATTCACTTTCAGGATAATCATTAAGCAACTGTTTGAATCTTTCTCTGCTTAATTCAAATTTACCTGAATCATAATAAATTAATCCGAGGTTGTATAAAGCTTTAAATCTATAATTAGACCACACGAAATTTTCAGTAAGATATTCAAAGCCAATTGCAGCTTCATTCTTTCTACCCAGTTTTAACAAAGATTCTGCAGAATAATATTTAGCAGTTGAATATAATTCATCAGTTAACTTATACTCGGCAAAAAAATCTTCAAATAATCTGTTCGCCTGGGCATATTGATCTGAATGGTAAGCATTCATGGCAAGGTCAAACTTTTCGGAAACAGTTTGTGAGTGAATTCCTGTAGAAATTAAAACTGAAAGAAAAATTATTAATTTTATATTCATATTATTTCCGGTACTAATCAATTCTTTTTAAGATCTGTTCAGAAAATAAATAGTATTTTCAATATTTAGATAGGAAAAAAGGAATCCAATTTGCTCAGTAGGGACGTTAAATTGAACCACTTTGTTCCTAAAATGGATTAAATACATATATCAAGACATCCATTTATAATAAATATGATTCTGAGGACGCTCAAATATAGCTTTTGGCTTTCTATAAAGTCAAGCTATTAAATAAAATATAGTGATTCACTTAAAGAACTTTATGAGAAGCTTATGAAAAGTGATTCAAATATCTGAGTCCAATTATTGAAGTAATGAAATTGAGATATGCAATCGTAACTTATCTTTAATATCATTTTAGATATTAGAAAAATTAAAATTTTAGAGCTTCAGTAAAAAAATAAAAATGCTTTTTAATTCGGGAATCTAATATTCTAACTATCCGGTTTTATTTAAACCTGATCTTGTTAAAAATTCTTATTCCCCATTTTGATTTGCTTTTCTCACCTATCAATTCCAGAAACTTAAGAGTTGTGTGGATTTCAGTCTTTGTGTTCCCGCAATTAAATGCACCATTAATATGAGAAATCAATTGGTCTTCAAACTTCATTACTGTCAATATTGAAATAATACAAAGTTCCCGCTCCTTTAATGATATTTTATTTCTTCCGAGTGTCTTACCATACCCTTCAAGAATCAGCCATTTTCTCAAATCGGGTGAAAAAGAGTTGACATTTGAGATTAGTTTTTCGTACTTGCTTCCATACACTTTTTTGCAGTTCTTTACACCGCGTGCAGAAAAACTTTTAACTTTATAAGTTTCAGACCGGGGCTTGTAACTAAAATACTCTGAAAATATCCTTAACGAAATTAATGCAATTGGAAATCCTGCAAATAGATATGATTGCAGTAATGCCTCATAAACTTTAGCGGGCTTCATCTTTTTATTTCGTGCTATTATTAACAGATTGTGTAATTGTTGTTCTTTTCGTAAAACCGCTGCTGCTGAAAGAATAGCAAGAAAATATTTTTCAGGTATCTTTCGGATTCCGGATTCAATCATGTTTTATTTATCATTTAAAATAACAAACCCCCGCATATACGGGGGTTTAATTGTGAGCGGGTATCTTATTTTAAAAGACCTAATTCATATTCAGCAGTTTTCCTGTAAGTAGCATCAGACTGAGATTGAGAGAACATTTCCCTTGCTTTTGCACTGTCTCCCTTACCTTTGAATGATAATCCCATATAATAGTATGGACCACCTTTGCTTATACTTGAACGGTATTTCAAAGCATTCTCAGCCGCTTTAATTGATTCATCATACTGACCCATTTCACTGTACACTTTTGCAAGTGATAAATAAGCAGCATCATAATTATCAAACTCAACTGCCTTCTTAAGATTTTCAATACCTTTTGTTGGTTCACCCTGAGATAAACTATTATTTCCTAATCTGGAGTATGCAAGAGCAAGGTTCTTTTTTACCTTCGATTTTACATTAGCTTTAACATCCTTCATATCCAGTATTTTTTCGAACATCTGAATTGATTGCTGATAATTACCCATTGAAAAATAGACTCCCCCCAGTGCATTATAGCCTCCTTCAAATCCGGGATTTAATTTCAGACATTCCTCAAATGCAACTTTTGCATCTTCATTCTTATTCGACTTTCTAAGTGCAACACCTTTCTGGTAATAGATTCTGTAATCCTTCTCTATCTTAATCGCTGCATCGTATTTTTCAATCGCACCGTTATAATTTCCGGCTTTTAGAAGTGCATTTCCTTCATTAAATAATTTTCCTGCATCAGGATTCATTTCTTTATTCTGTGCAAGAGAGCTACCGAGAGCAAAAATAACAAGTAATATTAAAATTACGACTTGCATTGGTTTAATCATTGTATCATCCTTTAGTTTTGATTGGAAAATTTGCTGGTGCGGAAGGCGGGACTTGAACCCGCATGCCAATTAAGGCACTACCCCCTCAAGATAGCGTGTATACCAATTTCACCACTTCCGCAAATTTGACGTGAAAAAATATAGGCACAGGGTATGAAATGCAACACATAAACCGGCTATTTTTTAATCTGGAGATATAATTCCCCTTTGTTACTTCCTTCTTTTATGCTGGTCGCGAAGTATAACATCCTTTAATTCTCTTTTAAAGCTTCTTTCGAAGATTATCAGCCTGCTAATCTGACGCTGCGATAGTATATCGGATAAAGAGACAAAAAACTTATTCCGGGAGTCGTTAATATTTTTTTCGATCACAAAATATGAATCAAGTTTTTGTTTTAAAATATGATCCGGGGTTTCACCATTTTCCAATAGATCTTTCAACTCATCCAGTTTAATATCAGCACCTTCCTGTAATGATTGCATTTCTTTCCTATGCTCTGCCCGCCTCGAAAAAAACTTCAGGGTTGTTTCCTCATTCATCTCAAGTGCTTCGATAAGTTTAATTTTTTCGAGTTGTTCTATTTTACTATTTCCTTTTAAATACCGCTTATCCCTGTTCTGAGAAAAGGCTAAACCGGATATAATAAACAGTATGACTGATAATAAAATTAATTTTTTCATTCTAACCTCTGTTAATAGAATTCCGTATTAATGATTTCGTTAAAAACTATTTCAAGTTCCTTTTCGGATAAAATTTGTTCAATTTCATAATACTCTAAATCGTTTAATGCAAATAAATTTTCAAGCTTGTTTTCAGATTCAGTAATTTCTGATGAATAGTAGCTTAAGTATATAGAATCAAGATCTGCAGATTTTATATCATCATAAGTGCTTATCAGTTCCAGCGTTGCCATTTCATCAAAAAGTTTATCCAGTTCTTTTGTATTAATATCTTCAGATGATATATCTGCAAATGAAGGAATTTCCTCTTTATTAATTGGCAGAGTAATAAAAAGAATAAAAATGATGATTGCTGCAATTGCGAGTCCATATGCAAGTGGTGTATAACGACGGGAATATTTTTTCTGATCAACTCTTTTCCGGAATTCAGGTAAAATTGTTTCAGCATAATCACTATTAATATTTTTTTTCTTCGCATCTTCAACGCTTTGGATAAGATTAATGTAATCATCAAAAATATTTCTGAGTTCATCCGAACTTTTTAACTCATCTTCAAACATTTTTCTTTGCGATGGATCCATTTGTCCGTCAAGATATTTTAAGATTCTTTCATCCTTATTTTTCATGCTTCATCATATCCTTCATTTTACTCATTGCATGGAAGTAATTTGCTTTTATTGCACCAACTGATTTGCCTGTTATTGCCGAAATTTCATCATAACTCAGTTCATCAAAACTTCTCATTATAAATACCTCACGCTGCTTTGGAGGCAATTTCTGCATTTTGCTTTCAATTGAAACCAGTTGTTCTTTTTGCTCGATGTCATCTGAAATTGTTATGTTTTCATCCGGTTGATTGATAAGTATATCCAGTGAAAATATTTTTTTTATTTTATTTTTCTTTATAAAGTTCAGTGACCTGGTAGAAGTTACTCTGTAAAGCCATGTAAAAAATGATGACTCAAACTTAAACGTATTAAGTTTATTATACATAACTAATAGTACCTCCTGCAGGATTTCATCGGCATCATCATGGCTTCCGGTCATTCGTCTTGCCTGCCAGTAAATTTTCTCCTGGTATTTTTTTGCTAGTCGGTTAAAAGCGCTTTCATCACCATCAAGAAAATTATTTATTAATTCAAAATCCTGACTATTATCTGCCATAAACTCATTTCCGTTAAATTATTAGACAAAATAACTGCTTCGAAGGTTTAATTATTTCCGGATTAAACCTGTTGTTAATTACTGTTGTCTAAAAGTCAAAATTAAACATTAAAAGTTAGGAGTAAACAAAATGAAAAACACAGCAATTGCATTTATCGTAATATTATTCGCCATCACATTGTCTGTAGATGCCCATGCCCAGAACAGGATGCATATGAAGGAAAAACCTGATCGTATAATTGATAAATTGAATTTAACAGAAGACCAGAGCAAGCAGATTGATGACTTGCGCAGTAAACATCAGGAACAAATGATTGATTTGAGAGCTGAACAGCAAAAAGCGAGACTTGAAAACAGGAATCTGCGAAAGTCTGATAATCTGAACAGAAGTGATTTATTAAATCAAACACAAAAAATGAATAGTATAAGGAATAAAATTTCAGAAGCGAGAGCAAATCACTTTATGGATATTTACGATGTACTTAGTGATGAACAGCGTAAAACGTGGGTAGAATTAAAATCGGATAGACTTGGTGATAGGAAATCCATGGGTAAAGGATTTCATGATAAAAAGTTCCGCAGAAAGTGACTTTTCCTTAATTGTAATTTTATCTTGAAAACCGGCTGGTTGTGTAAGCCGGTTTTTTATTTTGGCTTCGTTGGACGAATGTCTATCTCACTGATCATTGCCCTGACTGGCAGTTTGATTACAGCTAATACTGTATCGGCAATATCTTCCGATCTCAGAACTTTGTCAGAGTCAGGATATGAATGACCGGAACCGGAAAAAAAATTTGTATCAACTGTACCGGGACAAATCAATACTACTCTAATAAAATACTCACGAAGTTCAAGCATCAGCGATCTGGTAAATCCCATCAAAGCAAATTTTGAGGATGAGTACATTGTTCCACCTACAAAAGAATTCTTTCCAGCTAAGGATGAAATATTAATAATATTTCCCTTCTGTTTTTTTATCATATGTGGTACTACAGCTTTACTAAAATTATAAACCCCGAAAAGATTAACATCCACCTGATCCTTAAATTCCTTAAGATTTGAATCTATAAATTTTTTAAATATCCCAAAACCAGCGTTGTTAATTAGGTTATCTATTCTTCCGTAATTATTTACTATTGATTCAACAGATTTGTTTACGAAACTATCATCTCGTACATCACCCGTATAAAACCTGCATTCAGATCCAATATTTTGAATTTCAGCCGAAACTTCCGTTAATGCCTTTTCGTCCCTTCCGAATATGATCAAATTGTGGTTCTGTTTTGCAAGTGTTAACACAATAGCCTTACCTATACCGCGGCTGGCACCTGTTACGATTGATAATTCTCGTTCACTCACTTTAAATCACCGGTAATTGGTCTTAGGAAAATTTCTTCAGTAACAATATTTTCTTTTTGTAAATATGCCGATACAATAACGCGTGCAATATCTTCGGCTGACATCATTAATCCCGATTTCTCTTTTCTTATTTCCTGCGACCACATTGCTGTTTCAGTAGCCCCTGGTATAATATTAATGATCCGGATATTGTATTTTCTTACTTCTTCTCTTAATGAATCAGTGTACCCTTTAAGTCCAAGTTTTGAAGCTGCATATGCAGTACTTCTGGTGAAAACTTTACTAACAACAACTGAAAGAATATTAATAATTGTACCGCCGCCATTTTCTATAAAGTGAGGCAGCACCGCTTTAATAGTATAGATAGCACCAAGCAGATTGGTATTTATAATATCATTTATTTCCTGGGCAGAGTTTTCTTCAGCCAATTTAAATGATGTAACGCCAGCATTATTTACTAAGCAATCAATTGAATGTTCACTGGAAATTTTTTTAAATGTCTGGTCTACATTCACCTGGGATGCGACATTGCAGGGATAAATATTTATGCCAAGATCTTCCTTATTAAGTTCATTATTCAATCTATCAAGTTCTGATACACGTCTGGATGATGCGAATACATTGCAGCCTGTCCGGGCAAATTCAATAGCTGTTGATTTCCCGATGCCTGCACTGGCTCCTGTTATCCATATACCTGATTTTTTATTAACCATTATAAATTCCTGGGACCAATTAAAGTAATAAGCTCATTCCTTGTTCTCGGATCATCCTTAAAGATACCGTGAACTGCACTTGCAGTTGCAGATGAATTCTGCTTTTCAACTCCGCGCATCATCATACACATATGGAAAGCTTCGGATATTACTGCAACGCCGCTTGGCTGTATATATTTAGCAATAGTATCGGCTATTTGCTGTGTCATTCGTTCCTGCACTTGAAGTCTTCGTGCAAAAACATCTACTATTCTGGGAATTTTACTCAAACCTATTATTTTGCCATTCGGTATATAGGCAACGTGAACCTTCCCATAAAACGGAAGCATATGATGTTCGCACATGCTGTAAAAATCTATGTTCTTAACAATTACCATTTCATCATATTTTTCAGTGAATATAGCATCATTCAAGACTTCTTCAATACTTTGCCCATAACCTTTTGTAAGAAATTCATATGAAGATGCAACACGTTCCGGTGTTTTTAATAACCCTTCCCTTGCCGGATCCTCACCTATCTCTTTAAGCAGATCATTTATAAGCAGTTCAATTTTATTTATATTCAAAATTATTCTCCTCGATATTCGAAATAATTATTTTCCGTTTCATATAATTTAACCGTGTACAATTTTCCGGAAGGAATTTTATTAACTAATTCATTCCATATTGCAATACAGATATTCTCGGAGGTTGGAATAATACCTTTAAGAAATTCAGTTTCGATATTTAAATTTTTGTGGTCCATTTTATCTATCACATAAGTATGCATTAGATTTTTTAGTTGTTTGATGTCCATTACAAATCCCGTTTCAGGATCAGGATTACCTGCTATAACAACTTCAAGCGTATAATTATGTCCATGCCAGTTCGGGTTGCTGCATTTACCAAATAACTTAAAGTTTTCCTCATCATTTAATTCATTTTTGAACAGGCGATGCGCAGCAGCAAACGTTTCTCTTCGTGTTATATAAACCATGATTATTCAATCTCTTTCAGCGTTTCAAGAATTTGTTTATCATGATCAGGCACCCGTACCTTGTTAAAAATTTTCCTGACTTTACCTTTTTTATCAATTACAAAAGTTGTTCTTTCAACTCCCATATATTTCCTCCCGTACATACTTTTTTCCTTCCAGACATCGTATGTTTCAATTACTGATTTTTCCTCATCGGATAATAAAGAAAACGACAGGTTATATTTGTCTGCAAATTTTTTATGGGATTTAACTGAATCAGGACTGACACCCAGGATTACAGCATTCATTTTTTTGAATGACGGAAACGAATCGCGAAACTGGCATGCTTCTTTTGTACATCCCGAAGTATCATCTTTCGGGTAGAAATAAAGGATAACGGTCTTACCTTTAAAATCATCAAGATTTACAGTATTTCCATTCTGATCGGGCAAAGAAAATGCGGGTGCATTGTCCCCGGTATTAACGGGCATGGAAGCTCCTTTTGTATTAATCAGTATTATAAGAGATTATTTGTTTATTGATAAACAAACTTATTAAGAGTTAAACCTACATTCAAGTTTATCAATTACCTTTAATAACAATAAACAAATGCATGAAGTTCAATTCAGAGAATTCCGTTCTTCTTAGTCCATTCCCGGAATCCTCCCTCAAGCTGTTCGAAGGATTCAATTGCGAAAAGTATTGGTTGAAGATGCCAAACATCATACTGCTGAGTCACAATTCTTTCAGGATCAAAATCTATAACTTCAACATTGTCGGATAAAGCGTTTTGAACCTCACCCAGTGATGAAAGAATTCCCGCTCCATAAATTCTCATACCGGCAGGATTTTTTATAAGTCCGAATTCAACAGTAAACCAGTGGAAAGTTTCAAGCTTTGTACGGTTTTGTCCCTCGGCATTTAAAGCTGCTTCGCCAAACATCTGGTAGAAAGAGGCGAAATTCAAATTGGTTAAAAGCGGCATATGACCGAATATATCATGAAAAAGATCCGGTGCAGGAGTGTAATCAAGTTCCTCTTTTCCTCTTATATAATCTGTTGACGGGAAAACCTTTCTTCTTAACATTTCAAAAAAATTCTGCTCATGAATTAATCCGGGCACACGTGCAATTTTCCATCCTGTAGTGGAATAGAATATGTGTGATAAATCTTTAAGAGAAGGAATTCTGTCCGGAGAAAAATTTAGTTTATCAGCACCCTCAAGATATTCATCACATGCTCTGCCGGGCAGATATTTCATTTGCCTGTCATATAAATATTTCCAAGAACTATGATCAGACTCAGGATAATCCGGGTAAACTATTTCATTATGTTCAGGAACAGGCTCTGTTAACCTTTGTGGAATACAGCGCGGATCAATACCTTCCTGTGCAGCTTTTTCATATGCTGAAAGATTTTGGTTTTCCTGATTTTCATTCATTGTATTACTCTTATTAATTTTATTGTTTTCAAGTTAGTAATAACCTTAAATTTTTGCAATGTGAATTATGTAAGTCCGTAATTTATTTTTAGTTTAGCAATGGATATTTCATAAAATAGAAATTGCACATTTTTTCTACTAATTATCAAGTGAATAATCGGATTATACATTCAAATGTCTGAACAAATCAAACCTGAATACACATTCTATCAATCTTGTGTAATTCCTTATCGTCTATCCGGCAATGAACTTGAAATCCTTCTCATTACTTCATTAAGGAAAAAGAAATGGATCATTCCAAAGGGATTTGTCGAATATAACCTTTCCGCCTTTGAATCAGCTAAGAAAGAGGCTTACGAAGAAGCAGGGGTTCTGGGTGCTAATGAAACCACAGAACTTGGTGAGTTTAAAATTGAAAAAAAGACTGGTATAACTATTATAAAGGTTTATTCAATGGAAGTTACTGAAGAGCTGGATACATATCCTGAGATGAAATTGCGGGAACGTAAGTGGTATTCACTGGATAAAGCAACTGAGAAAATAGAAATGCCTTTTGTAAAAGATTATTTTAAAAAACTTGGAAAAATTACTCACCGGCACTAGTCTTCAGTATCAATTCGTATATTTAATTTTTTTATTGCTTCGGATGCAATATCAAAACTGAACCCCCTTGAAATCAGATGAGCTAAAACTTTCTGTTTTATTTTTTGTGCATCCTTTTCGCGCTTTACAATCACCTTAAATTTTTTCTCTGCAGCCAACATCGCACTTTCTGATTGATCTGCCGGTGACGCGAGTTTATTAATTACATCATGTACTAACTCTGTCGATATACCCCTTTTAAATAGTTCATTTTTAATTTTATTCGCTCCCCACTTTTTTCTGTCCAATTTTTCTTCCGCAAATTGAAAGGCGAATGAGGAATCATCTATTAGTCCAGAGTCTTTCATACTGTTCAGCACATCTTCAATTAATTCTTTTTCATAATTTTTTTTTCTTAATTTAAGTTCAAGTTCTTTTTGTGAGTGGTGTCTTCTTGCAAGTAATGAAATAGCCTTTTGCCTGATAAAATATTTTCTGTTTTGCAGGATTAAATAATTAAAGCGGTCTGTGGAAATTTCAGTACCTTTCCTTAAACCGCTTTTTAATAATACTTCGTATGACAGGAATAGTTTTTCACCATTATCTAAATAAATTACTACAGTGTTGTCATCCTTTTTAGCTATTCTTTCAATTATCATTTGTGATCAGAAATTCTATTTACCCTTCTTACCTTTAGCTGATTTATCCTCTTCCTTCACAGGAGCATTTTCGCTTGATGATGAAGAATTAAATCCAAGTTTTTCTCTTACTTCCTTATCAAGTTGTTTAAAAAACTGCGGATCTTCAAGCAATTTCTGTCTGAATTGCTCCCTGCCCTGGATCCTGTCTTCCCCGTATGTGAACCATGCGCCGCCTTTTTTAATAATGCCGAATTCAATACCAAGATCAATAAGATCACCGGTTTTACTTATGCCTTCGTTATAAAGAATATCAAATTCAACCTGTTTAAAAGGCGGTGCTACTTTGCTTTTAACAATTTTAACCTTTGTGCGATTACCAATTACATTCTCGCCTTCTTTTATTGCGGCTATTCTTCTTATATCTATTCTTACAGAAGCATAAAATTTAAGTGCATTTCCGCCCGTCGTGGTTTCCGGATTTCCGAACATGACACCAATTTTACTTCTTAACTGGTTGATGAATACAACTGCGGTTTTTGATTTTGAAATTGCTGCAGTTAATTTCCTTAGCGCCTGCGACATAAGTCTTGCTTGCACTGCCATTGTAGCATCGCCCATCTCTCCTTCTATTTCCGATCTTGGAACCAGCGCTGCCACTGAATCTATAACAATTATATCCAACGCATTGCTTCTGACAAGAGTATCAGTAATTTCCAATGCCTGTTCACCAAAATCGGGCTGCGAAATTAATAGATTTGCTGTATCAACTCCCAGCCTTTTGGCATAATGAACATCAAGTGCATGTTCGGCATCAATAAACGCAGCAAGACCGCCTGCTTTTTGTGCTTCAGCAATTACATGCAGGCATAAAGTAGTTTTACCGCTTGATTCCGGTCCATAAATTTCAGTTACTCTTCCGCGGGGAATTCCTCCTATACCAAGAGCATGATCTAAAGAAAGTGCACCAGTGGGAATAGCCTCAATATGATTTATCACACCATCCCCAAGTTTCATTATTGACCCCTTGCCATAAGTTTTCTCTATGCTGGAAATGGCTTCTTCAATTATTTTTAGCTTTTGTTCTTTATCAGTACTCATATTATTTACCTCAGTTTAGATTATAAGTTTTAATTTCAAAATATTTTGATCCGCTTATTAGAAGTTCGCTTTTTATAAGTTTTATTTTATCTGATTTAAATTTCAAAGGTTTAAAACTATAGTTATTGAATTTATTTATAAATATTTCTCCGGGATGTTCTTTCAATCTCAGCAAAGTAAGATGTGGTTTATTTTTTCTATTTTCCGGTTCAATCCCGTATTCAGCCAGCTCATTGTTAAGCCGGTTTATTATATCGTAAACATGCGGATCTAATTTTAATGACACACGTAAGATACCCGGAACAGAATTGCGGAAGAAAAATCCAAATTTATTTATTTCACCGTTTATTTTATTAAAACTTTCAAGGAATGACAAACATTTTTTTATACCCGGCAAAAATTCTTCTTGAATGCTGCCAATAAATTTTAATGTAAGATGAATTTTTTCTATTGATTCCCAGCGATAATTAATATCATCATCATATATCAGACGGCGCAAAGCAAAAAGCTCGTTTTTTGTTTCTTCAGGAATATCAAGGGCAACGAAAAGTCTAATCATCCTGAGAAATTCCGAGCAGATTTCTTCTAAGTATATCGAGTGCTGCCTGAGTTGCTCTTTGTTTATTTATTAACCTGTCATTGCCAAAATAAAATTTGCTTGCTGTACATACCTTCTCATCACAATATCCGATATAAATAAGCCCGACAGGTTTATCTGTAGTAGCTCCTGAGGGACCAAGAATACCTGTAACAGAAAGCCCGATATCTGTACCGCTTATTGATTTAATTCCCTCAGCCATCTGCATTGCAACCTCCTGGCTTACAGCGCCATGTTTGGTTACAGTATCTTCATCAACTTTAAGTATTTCTACCTTTGCAGCATTACTGTATGAAACAACTCCACGTTCAAAATATTTACTTGAACCGGCAACATTGGTTATAATGTTACTAATATTACCTCCGGTGCAGGATTCAGCAATCGATATAGTTAAATCTCTTTCCTTCAGTAACCTTCCTACTGTTTCTTCTAATCTTTCTTCTCCCCTTGCAAAAATGTAACGCCCCGCTTTACTTCTTATCTTTTGTTCTATTTCCGTAAGCTTATTTTTGGCGGTTTCTTCATCGCCGGTTCTTACAGTAATCCTTAATTTCACACCGTAAGATGAAGGAAGAAAAGCAAGTTCAGCATCTCCAAGAAGTTCATTAAGATTGCCTAATTTTTCATATAAGGTTGACTCCGGCAATCCGGTTGTTTGAAGAATTAATCTTCGTATCAGTAATCCTTCAGTTGCAGCAATTTCAGTTAATTCCGGTATAACAAAATTTTCCATCATTGGTTTCATTTCATACGGAACCCCCGGCATAATTATATAAATCTTTTTTTCATGCTCAATCCACATTCCTGGTGCAGTACCGTAATCGTTTGAAATCACTTTTGCAATTTTAGGCACCAGTGCCTGCTGTTCGTTAAGCGGAGTAATCTTTCTTCCACGCTTCTCAAACATTATTTTTATGTTTTCAAGTACGTCCGGGTTTTCAATCAGTTCGGTATTAAAATATTTAACAAGAGTTCTTTTTGTAACATCATCGTGCGTAGGACCCAACCCACCGGTAATAATTATTACATCTGATTTCTCTTTTGCAAGATCAAGTTCCTCAATTATATCATTTTCGTTGTCTTTAACAATGCTTATTCGGATGATATCAAAATTTATATCAGCAAGTTTATTACCGATAAAGGCTGCGTTTGTATTAACCGTCTGTCCGATTAATAACTCGTCACCAATAGAAATTAAATAAGATTTCATAATATATTTTTAATACTTTCCAAAAATAAAAATAATAAGGTGCATTATTATCAAAGTGTATAATGCCGAAATCACATCATCAACCATGATTCCCCAGCCGCCCTTTAGTTTTTCGGATTGTCTTGCCGGGAATGGTTTAATTATATCTAAAATCCTCCAGATAAAGAATGATGTTAATGCAATTCCAATAGTCTTTGGCAGTAATACTAATGCTATCCATGTACCGGCTACCTCATCAATAGTACATTCTGATGGATCTTTACCATATACATCTTCAAATTTGAAGGATATAAATACTCCGACTGCAAAAATCAGTACTATCATTGGAATTATTACTTCCGGTTTTTCAAAACCAGGGATAAAATAAATTAACAAAGCAGCAAAACTTCCAAATGTACCTGAAGCAACAGGAATATACCCGGTGTAAAAACCGGAGCCCACAATCTTTTCAAAGAAGTTTATTTGTTTCACTAAATAAATCTGTAATTAATTTTCTGTTCCTGTAAAGATAGGTATATCCTGAATGAACAGTTATGATAGTTATCAGCAACATTAAAAAGTAAATAAGATTTTCATTCCAGAGTATCGACAGTATTAGTTCATTTTCAATATTTATCCATTGTGTATTGATTGCCGTGTAAACAACAAGTAAATAATAAAGAAAGATCATTTGAAAAACAGTTTTCCACTTAGCATAATAGCTTGTTACAAATGCAGCACCCCTGTTTTCAGCAAATAATCTTAAAATTGTTACTACCAGGTCCCGGGTAACAATTAAAACAACCATCCACCAGGAAAGTACACCAATTACAACGAACCCTGCAAATGCGGCTGATGTAAGGATTTTATCAGCCATAGGATCCCAAAATTTTCCCCATTCTGTTATATAATTGAATTTTCTTGCCAGCCAGCCGTCATACCAGTCGGTTAAGGCTGCAATAATAAAAACTGCCAGCGATAATTGAATCATCACCGGTTCATCTGATAGAAAAAGAAAAAGAAAAACCGGTGTTAATATTATTCTTAATATTGTTAATTGATTTGGCAGTACCATTTATTTTTCTTCTAGTGATCTTAAGAATGAATACTCATAGATTCCTGTATTATGTCCATCCTGCCAGCCGATTGAAATTGCATAACTGCCAACCTGTTTAATATTTTTTATCGCCAGTTGATTACCTGAATATAGAGGGATATAACTTTTACTTTGTCTCTCTTTTTCTGCAACGCATGTTGCACAGGGACATAATTTTCTTAACTTCAATAAACTTATTTTTGAATCACGCTGATCATTCCATTTTATTGCTAAAATATTTTTTTCATGTATTTCAATTTTCAGCGGATGCATTATTTTAACTGAATTCCCGTCAGCTTATATAGTACTTCCAGGTATTTTTCAGATGTTTTCTCAATTACATTATCCGGCAAATCAGGCGGAGGTGGTTGTTTGTTGAATTTGATTGAACTGAGGTAATCACGAATAATCTGTTTGTCATAACTTTGCTGTCCTCTTCCCTTCATATATTTTTCCGATGGCCAAAACCTGGAAGAATCCGGGGTTAAGAGTTCATCGATCAGGATTATCCTATCCTTATAAAAACCAAACTCCATTTTTGTATCTGCAATTATAATACCTTTATTAAGAGCAAATTCCGAGGCAAGCTTATAAATTGAAATAGTCTTTTCTTTCATAAAGTTAATAGTTTCAGTTCCGGCTATTTTCTTTGCTTCATCTTCAGATATATTCTGATCATGTGCACCTATCTCCTCTTTTGTTGCCGGTGTAAAAATGGGCTCGGTAAACTTTTCGGATTCTTCCAGGCCTTCAGGTAAGTCTATTCCACAAATTTTTCCAGATTGCTTATAATCCGACCAGCCCGATCCAGAAATATATCCTCTTACAACACTTTCAATCGGAACTACCCTGGATTTTTTTACTAGCATACTCCTGTCTGTCAAATCAGATTTATAAGGCTGGCAAATATCCGGGTATTCATTAACATTTGTGGAAATTAAATGATTCTCAATTATCTCTTCTGCAAATTTGAACCAGAATTCTGAAATTTTTGTAAGTACCTTTCCTTTATATGGAATTCCCTGGTTCATAATAACATCGAAAGCTGAAAGCCTGTCCGTTGAGACAATCAGGTAATATTCGCCAACATCATAAACATCCCGAACTTTTCCTTGTCTAAATAACTTTAAATCCGGAAAATTTGTCTGAAGTAATACATTTTCAATCATAGAAATATCCTTTTTATATTAGTTCAAATATATGCAGAGCGCATTCTGAATTCAATAATTAAGAAATTGTTTATCAGCTATTTTCTAAACGAGAATAATCGATATTTTTATCTGCGGGAAGTGTGAATTTGAAAGTAGTTCCTTCTCCTACTTTACTGAAAACGTCGATTGTTCCACCATTCTTAACAACCATTTCTTTACAAAGCAATAAACCCAGACCTGAGCCGGATTCATTATTGGTTCCGCTCGTTGAGTACATACCGGTTGAAAATAAATTCTTCAGACTTTCATCATTAATGCCAACGCCGGTATCGGAAACGGATACCTCAACAAAGTCATTATCTAACTCTGTTTTTATTGTTATCACATCATCCTTTTTTGTGTACTTAATTGCATTTGAAATAAGATTTCTTAAAATAAGTCCTACCATATCCCTATCCGCATAAACAGAAAGACTGCGATTATAATCATAATTAATCTTAACACCCTTATCGGCAGCATTTCGTTTATAAAGCTGAATTATTTTGTCGATTGCTTCATCGATGTTTACTATAGTAGGCGCCAAATTCATTTTACCAGAATTGATTCCCAGCCATTGAAGTAAATTCTCCAGTAAGTTAAATATATTTTTGGATGATTGATATATATTCTTGGAATACCTGGTTAATTCGCTTTTAGTTAACGTATCGGCTTCGGTTGCAATTAATTCTGAATAAGTTAACAGAGGGAAGAACGGACTTCTCAAATCGTGCGCGATGATTTTAAAAAATTTTTCTCTGTCGTTGTTAAGAACCACTAATTCGTTATTAAGTATCTGAAGTTTATTTCTTTGTTCCAGGATTTCTTCATTTATATAGTTTAATTTTTTAGTTGCTCTTCTGTTAAGTATAAAAGCTATTATCAGAGAAATAATCAGAAATACTCCAAGTATTATTATTACAATAAGAAACTTCTGAAGGTCTTGCTGGTAAAGATTCTTTTCCTGCAGTGTTTTAATTTCATTTTCTTTTTTGACCAGTTCCTGCTTTGCTTCAATCCTTGAGACTTGTCTTCTGATATTTTCTCCGAATAGTGAATCATTATACGTCCTGAATTCTCTTAAAAGTGTATATGCATTCCGAAAATCGTTCTTCTTTTCATATATATCTGAAAGATTTCTAAGAATCATAGTAAATGCTCTTAGATCCTGAGATTCTTTTTTTATTTGATAAGCTTGTAATAAGTATTTAAGTGCTTCGTCATAGTTATTTAAAGCAAGATAAATGTTACCCAGGTTCATATAAGTTGAACCCATTCCATTTAAATCACCGTACTGACGCCTTAGTTCAATTGATTTTTTTGTGTATTCTATTGCCCGTTCAAAATTATTCATCCTGTTATAAATACTTGAATAATTGTCATATAATTCCGTGATCATTGTAATATCATCTAACCGTTTTCTGATTTCATACGATCTGGTATTAAGTTCGAGTGCTTTATCGTATTTATTTTGCTTCAGGTATATTATTGCTTTGTGTTCGTAAGCCAAAGCTTCACCTTCCTGGTATCGATGCTCTATACTTAGGTTCAGAGCTTTTTCCGAGTATGATTCTGCTAATTCTATATTATCCAGGATATAATTAAGTATCCCTAAATAGTTTAATGCATCAATATAGCTTTCCATTTCGTTAAACTTTAATGAAATTTCTTCCGAACCATGAAAATAATTTATAGCTTCTACCATATCACCCATCACTATCTTGATGTATCCCAGTTTGTTCATAGCTATGCACAAACCAACACTATCTCCTGCTTCCTTGTATTGCAAATAGGCCTTATCAAAATATTCCTGAGCTATTAATGGTTTATGAAGTTTTGTGTAAGCTGTACCGAGCTGAAGTAAATAATTGGATTCAGCTGAACGGTTTCCTGACAGCCTGGCTTCCTTAAGAGCAGCTTCTGCATATTTTATGGATTGGTCCGGAGCTGTCTTAACCATATAATTAAGTAAATTAGAATAGGCTTCTAACCTTGCATCACCTTCTGAACTTTCTGCAGAACCAATTAGTATTTGTGTTTTAATTTCTATTTCAGACTGTGCATAAGCATATATTGTTAATACAATGAAGAACACCAATACATTGAGGATGATTTTGTTCATATATTTTGAAATTGTCTTTTTCCTGTTGACTAATGTTAAATGTCTGAGTTCCTGAATAATTGCTGCATCCACAATCATCTGAGATTAGAATAAATAAACTGCATCTCATACATCCTGAAATTCAAACTATTAATCCTTTTATTAAAATGTTTCAATTGAAAATGTATATTAAAATACCAAAATTACCTGCCAGATTGAATACACTTGAAAATCCATTTCAATTTAACTTAAGTGAATATTTAGAAAACCTGTTAAATGTATTTAATTATTTAAGGGAATAATTGTATTACTGCAAATTTAAAATCGAATAAGCCCTTACAGTTTCTCTGAGATAAATTATATATTTGAAAAAGTAATTGTTATCCATTGAGAAAAAAGGAAAAATTATGAGAAAATTTCTGATCATTCTAATCTCGATCACTTCATTTAGTATAGTATTCCCGCAACATCTTCAAACAAAATATGAATCAAAACCCGATTGGATAGATGGATTCCCTGATGGCTGCACGACAATTACTGTTGGTAAACTTGCAAGTTACGATGGCAGTGTTATGACATCACATACCGATGACAGCCACAGAACAAGAAGTGAATTTGATATAATGCCGCCAATGGCATTTGAAAAAGATTCAAAAGTTATGATGTATAAACGTGTTCCTGATAACACAAAAAAAATGCCCGCTTATAAGTTTGAACCCACAGGAGAGATACCTCAGGTTGAAACAACATTCGGATACATCAATACAGCATACCCCTGCATGAATACAAAGCAACTGGCAATAGGTGAGTCCACATTTGGAGGAAGACCGGAATTGGTTTCGGATAAAGGATTGATTGATTGTACCCAGTTAGTGCGTCTTATGGTTGAACGAACCGCCACTGCAAAAGAAGCTATTGCAATGGCTGGAGAGTTGCTTAAAAAGTATGGTTGGAATGATGAAGGAGAATGTTTAACTATTGCTGATCCTGAAGAAGTTTGGATGTTTGAAGTTGTTGGACCCGGTAAAGATAATACGGGTGCGGTTTGGGTTGCACAACGAGTTCCTGATGATCATATATCTGTTAATGCAAATGCGAGCAGGATAAGGAGAATTGATGTTAATGACACCGAGAATTTTATGTTCTCTGAAAATGTATTTGATGTTGCCAAAGAAAATGGATGGTGGGATCCAGATGAAGCAGAATTTGAATTTTGTTATGCATATGCGGACAGGAATTCCTTAGCTGCAAGAAGACGCGAGTGGCGCGTATTTGATCTGGCTGCTCCATCATTAAAACTCGATCCTAATTCTGAAAACTATCCATTTTCAATAAAACCCGATTCACTGATAACACTTGAGAAAATGGTTGAAATATTTTCGGATTACTATGAGGGAACTGATTTTGATATGACTAAAAACCTTACAGTAACTGATGACAGCGGAAAGACTATTATCTCGCCGTTAGCTAATCCACAAATGCCTTACGACATGAACAAATTGCTTAAAATAAATGGCGGCTGGGGATGGCGTGGTGAAAGAACAATAGCCAGGTGGTATACAATGTATGCTACTATAATCCAATGCAGAAACTGGCTGCCGGATGAGATTGGAGGCGTGGTCTGGCTTGCCTGGGATAATGTAGCATCATCCATATACACTCCGCTTTATAGCTGCATCACTAAGGTACCGGAAAGTTGTTCAACACCGGGAAGAGAAAACGGGTATACAAGAAAATCAGCTTGGTGGGCTTTCAATGTGGTTGGAACTTTAAGCGCACAACGTTGGGGAGACATGCGTCATGATGTTCGAGCAGTATGGGATCCCCTGCAGGCAGAATTATTTAATAACCAAAAATCATTTGAAGAAAGAATGTTGAAACTGATAAAATCTGACAGGAATAAAGCAATAGAACAGATAACCGATTATTCTTTTACAAGGCAGCAGAAAGTGTTTGAGAGAGCATGGTTATTAACTGAAGAACTATGGACCAAATACGACGAAATGTTTTAGTAACAATAATATTTAACATTACTTGGTGACATAATTAATACACTTTGTTAAACCTGATTTATAATTGAAATGCCATTACTCCTCATCCAATTTACGGAGTTTTATTGTTTCTTTAGTGATCAGGTTTAACATATTTATTAACATAATCAGTTTTTCCCCATCAATTAAATTGACCTTGCGGCTAATTTCAGTATCTGCTTTTTTAACTATTCCGGTTGAAAGCACAAATAGTCTTTCAAAATTGGCTTTGTTGGGTTCCTGTTCCAGGATTTCATTCCAATCATTAAAGAAAACATTTTTTGAAAGTACACATTTAGCTCTGAAAGTTACATTACTTCTTAACTTTCCTGATCTGCCCAGAAGATATAATGCTGGTTCATCCTGCAATTGAATAACATCAATATCCCTGTAACCGATTCTCATAAATAATCGCTTCATTAATTCAGCAAAATCATCAATTGTAATTTTAGACAATTGCGTGCGGATATACTCTATATTTTCTGATTTATCAGGGAGGTTTAATGAAAGACCAAAAACATTTTGCCAGTCTCTTTCATCAATCAGTTCAGCTAATGATTCCGTACTTAGTTCTCCAAATATTTCTTTATTCATTAGTGATTTGGATTCCAGAATATCTGTAATCATTTCATCAAAGAAATCTGCCATCATATAATTATAGTACACAATTGGATTGCCTGAGTGACCGGACAAACCAAGATCCTCTTCAGTCTGCCATTGTAAAGACGGGTTCCACCATTGGTCAAAACTAATTACATAATTTATTTTTTTGAGGTTAGCTTTAATCCTTGCCGGTTTTAGATTTGTCATAAATATGGGGTAATCATCCCGTGTATAGAATAAGTTTAAAGCTCTCTTAATGTCTTCTGCCGAGGATCCGCTCTGAACACTCAGATAACGAATTTTTTGTTCTTCAAGTAATTTTTCCAGTCTCTTTAAACCCTGGTTATCATATTGAGTGAATAGAAGAGTCCGATGTTTATTCGCCGAAGTAATTTTTAACTGATCAATCAAATATCTGCTTTTAGGACTATCCGATCGTGCATTTGAAAAATTACTGATTTGCTTGATTTTATGGATTAATGCGAAAACGGTTGATTGAAATTTAAATGGGTTCAAACTTTCTATTACCTGCTTTAGCTCTTCACGGTTAGATTCTAAAAGCTGATTATATTCTTCAACCTGGGCTTCATCCGGATTTAACCAGATGTTTTCGTATTTAACCGGTTTAATATCGGATATTAATTCTTTTGAAGTACGTACAAATTGAATCCAGGATTTACCTTCGGGCAAATATTCATTTTTAAAATAATTCTTATAGTTATCTGTATCAATTTGTCCTGTTAGCAGCCATAAAAATTCCGGATAAAATCGACGAAACAGAATTTCAATATCAGCAGCAGAATTAAATGCATCAGTAAATTCATCAACAATTACCAGATCAAAACTTTTACCTTCTGAAACGGAATCAAGAAGAGTGGTTAATTCTTCTGTGTTGTTATAGGAAATTATAGTAACCTGAGACTTATGTTTTTCTACAGAATCTGAATACAAAGTTTTTATGTTTATGGAAAGTTCAGGAGCATATTCCATCAATCTTCCAACTAATCCTTCATGGCGTCTTGATTTGCGGGACTGGCTCAGATTTCCAAGACGTGTTTGTTTTATTATTATCAGACTATTTTTTATTTGCGAAGTATTCGATAAAAATTTAAGTGCGCCTACAACCTGAATTTGCTTGTCACTGCCGGGCTGCTCAGCAAGAATTGTGTATGCATTTTCAGTAAGAAATTTTGCACCTTCCTCCTGGTAGGGTAACAAATCGGGAATCACTTTCCGTGTTTTTTCCCAGGTTGCTTTAACGCTTCCGGAAAGCATGTGTTTATACAATTTTCTCTCAGCCAGTGTGACCTTTTCATCTTCAAGTGGATTCAACACTTTTGTAACAGTTGAAGATGCTTTCACAAACTTCAGGACTTTAGTAGTTGTTTTTTTAAATTCAATTTTGGGTGATTTTGAAATAGTAACCCGGATCTCTTTTGAAAATTCTATATTTGATGCGATAGGAGGATGAATTCTTTCCGGCTTATAGGAAATTACATGAGTTGACAAATCATCGATCCCCGGTATCATATACTTTTTGATTTCAGGAAGAGGTAATCTGCTTATGTCTACAATGTAATCGGAATAATCTATAATGCTTTCCGAAGTCAATATATTTTCGTCAAGCATTTCAATAAGGTAGATCTCAGGCACAAATTCGGAGAGTTTATCTTCTGTTACAGATGTTTCAACAAATAATTCATAATCTTGAATTTTTGGATATGTAAAACCGAAATTCAGTTGATTCGTTGAAGCTGGGGGAAAAGTTGTATCATACGGAGTTACCTGGATTATTATCTCGATATAAAAATTTTTTCCTACAGTTTCTTCATCTGTTTTTAAAAGCTGATCCTTAAACGAAACATATCTGGGCTTCGCAATAGCAAAAAAAACTAATGCAGCTTTTGGTTTTTTTAATGTGAGTTTTTCTCTTACCGGGACTATTTTTGTTTGCTGATGTAAGAATTTTAATTTATGAGAAATCGGTATAACCAGGTCTTCAATTTTAATATTTGTAATCTGGTTATAATTCTCTAAGGTGTCAAATTCAGTTTCTGATAGAACAGGAACTCTTAACCACTTGGAGTATTCATAGTGCTCAACAAACTCCATTTTGGAAACAGATGTGGCAACTTTTTTTCTTACTTTATTAAGCATTACTTAATTTAGTCGTTCGTTCTTTGGCTCTGAACCTGTTCACAGGCTACTCTTAATCTTTCAAATGGTTCAATCAGGTTTCTGTGCTCAGCAACTTTTTCAAGATTTTCTCTTATCCCCTGCAACTCGGATTCAAATTTCTTATAAGTCTCCAGATAAAGTTTCTCACCGGAAGCATCAGTTGACTTTATTTCTTCAACTTTTGATCCGGTTTTTGATTTGTTTTTTTCATCATTGGAAACACGTACCACCCTGATTGCCTGTTTTGTATTTGCACCGAGGAACAATGGATCTTTCACAAGGATAATATCTATTTGTTCATTGATGGCATTTAGCAATGGTACAGAAATCAGTTCCACCAGTACATGTTCTAATAAAACATCTCCATACAATGTTTTCTGAAATGCAGTCGGTTTGATTGGCGCCGTTACCCTGAATTCAAGAGGTTTGGTGTCAGCATCTGTAACCAGAATTGCACCCATTACTCCCCCATTATCTTCAAGAGAGTAAGTTTCAAGAAAGGCTATCTTTCCTATTTCCATTTTATAACTCCACTAATAATTAATTGAAAAATAAATCTGAAATAATAATACTGCGAATATCATTAGCATGCTAAGTGCCAGAATTCTAAAAATATAGAAAATTGAATGTATCGATAATTTTTACTTTACGATAATTTCACTAGCCTATGATAAAAGTTGAAATCTGCTTAATTATTCGAAATATCGAACCTTTTTTAGAATTCCAGAAGAATAAGACAAAAATAATTGTAAAATTTTCATCTTTCCTTACATTACTACCGAATTGCC
This sequence comes from Ignavibacteriaceae bacterium, assembly GCA_046484705.1. GTDB lineage: Bacteria > Bacteroidota > Ignavibacteria > Ignavibacteriales > Ignavibacteriaceae > JAGXRK01. The sequence continues at coordinate 41,635 of JAWOIK010000049.1, forward strand.
TTAGTCTATCGACCGGAACAAGCAATAGCAAAAAATTGTAAAGAAATTTATATCTTTTGTAAATATTACCGAAATTTAAGTCTTTAATACACTAATGATTTTCCTTTAATATTGTACCCTCAAGTATCAATCTGTCAAATATTGACGACCCAAAGATTTACTTTAAATGTAGCTTGATTATTTAACACGATGAGCCTATTTTTAAGTAGACTTAATCTAAATAATATTTAAAACAGAGTAAACAGATGAAAACTGCAGCAGACTTGAGATTTGGAGAAATTGGAACTATAAATGATATAGATCAAAGCAACCCTTGTTTCAGAAGATTATTAGAAATTGGGTTCACACCCGGTCAGAAAATCGAATTAATAAATACTTCTCTATTTAATGATCCGATTGCATTTTCAATACGGGGATCACTTATAGCTATCCGCAAAAATGAAGCAGACTGCATCATAATTGCATGACTTCACCTGTTCTTGCTGAAATTCCACTAATTACATTAGTCGGACCGCCGAACTCGGGAAAAACTACTCTATTTAATTTCCTCAGCGGTAAAAATTTTAAAACAGTAAACTACCCCGGATCTACAGTTGAATATTCAACCGCAAGTCTTTTACCAAAATTTAATTTGAAATGTGAGTTACTTGATTCACCTGGTATTATTAGTCTGAATCCGGATTCACCCGATGAGGAAGTTTCAATCTCTTCACTCTACAAGCACCCGAAATTCGGTTCACCAGATCTGGTACTCATAACAGTTGACGCAAGTCAGATTACCCGGCATTTGTTTTTAGCTAAACAGATTGCATACGCCGGATTCCGATTAATTGTGGCTCTAACGATGGTGGATCTGCTAAATAAAAGACGGTACAAAATATCAGTTGAAAAATTGAGTGAAGAATTAGGATGTGATGTAATTCCTGTGGATGGTAGAACCGGTAAGGGTGTTGAACAATTACTTCTGTCAATCAAAAAGAATTTAGCCTCATCAAACATTGAAGGTAAAAAAGTTCCTTCAAGAGTGTTTAATGATTCCGATAAAAATGAATTACTATCCATCTATAAAGAAATAGAAGAAATCGAACAAAGAGTTGTCGAGCCTTTACATAATAATGGCAGTGATGAAATCGACCTTGATAAGATAAACTCACTTATAAACATTTTAAACCCTTCGTTGAAGAATGCAGTTAACCGTCCGGACGAACTAACTTTAAGAATTGACAAATTACTACTTCACAGATATTGGGGATTATTTTTCTTCTTCGTTATTATGGCAATTACTTTTACATCAATATTCTGGATAGCAGATCCTATAATGGGTCTGGTAGATGAATTTTTTGTCATTCTTTCCTCATCGGCATCAGAATTACTTGGCAATACCTGGTATGGGTATCTTGTTTCAGACGGTATAATAACCGGAACAGGCGCTGTTCTTGTTTTTCTTCCACAGATATTAATTCTATTCCTGATTCTCGGGCTGCTTGAAGACACCGGATATCTTGCCCGTGGAGCTATGCTGATTGATAAACCTCTTTCAAAAATCGGATTGAATGGAAAATCTTTCGTACCGCTTTTATCAGGATTTGCCTGCGCTATACCTGCTATGCTTGCAGCCAGAACTATTGCAAATAGAAAAGAAAGATTACTTACAATATTTATTATACCTTTAATGAGCTGCAGTGCAAGACTACCAGTTTATGCTTTGCTGATTGCCTTTCTGACACCAGGTGATAAGCCATGGATTGGAGGTCTGATCCTCGCTACTATTTATATATTTAGTATTATAAGTTCACTAATAGCAGCAGCAATAATAAATAAATACAATAACAGAATAATTAGCGCGAAAGACAATTCGTCGTTTATACTTGAACTTCCTACTTACAGAGTTCCTAAGCCGCTTGTTGTTATAAGGAATTCGTATGAAAGTGCAAAGCAATATATAATACATGCAGGTCCTATCATCCTTGCATTTTCGATCATACTATGGTTTCTAACCTATTATCCGAATCACTCTCCCGTAATTCCTAATGCTGATAAAATTGATGAAACTGAATTAGTCCAGCTTCAACAGGCTGAAAGATTGTCATCTTCTTATGCTTCTGAACTCGGAAAATATATCGAACCTGTTATGTCACCAATTGGTATGGATTGGAGAATTGGTGTTTCCCTTATTTCCACATTTGCAGCTCGTGAAGTGTTTGTGAGCTCACTTGCACTGATATTTAAAGTAACCGCAGATGAGGAAGATCTTCAGTCCTCAATACTAGCTTCTATGAAATCGGCTACTAATGAAAAAACCGGTAAACCACTTTTTACAACATCAACAATCATTGGATTAATAGTCTTTTTTATCTTTGCTCTTCAATGTATATCTACATTAGCTGTAAGCAGAAAAGAAACAGGAAGCTGGCGAATACCCATACTTCAGGTGGTTTTATTTACCTCTATTGCTTATTTGTTTACATTTATAACCGTGAATGGATTAAAATTGTTAGGAATTCCATAATGATAGTTTCCTTGCTATTAGTCTAATTGAAATTTATTTTTGGATAAATTGTATTTAAACCAACCGGAAAAAAATTGAAAAACCAAAAAGCCGAAGAAATATTCACAGATTTTCTTAAAAGAGGCAAAAACCGTATTACTCCCGAAAGATTTGAAGTATTGGATGCAGCACTTGATCATGACGGACATTTCGGAGCCGATGATCTGTTTATAAAAATGAAAAATGCCAGGTCAAGAGTTTCAAGAGCAACGGTTTATAATACACTTGAACTTTTAGCTCAATGTGAGCTAATAAGCAAAAGAAATTTTGGTGATAACATAAACCGGTATGAGAGTAACTATAAAAGGCAGACCCATGATCATCTTATCTGCATCGACTGCGGAAGAATTGTTGAATTTTCAGATGCGAAAATAAAAAAACTGCCTGCTGCTATAAGCGAAGAGCTTGGATTTGATTTCGACAGTTACTCGTTTAATATATTTGCCAGATGCAAAGACAAAAATCAGTGCAAACTAAACAAGCAATAGCTTGACCAGAATTTACAAATTATCAGAAACACAATTATGAAAACAACTAAGTATCCGCTTAGCTGGAAGAAAAAAGATTTTTCAATTAAAATATTTTGTTCAATTCCGAATATTGCTACAGGAATTCTTATTAAAGCCGGTAGTGCTAATTTTGTAGTAGACCCCGGGGATGGAATTTTAAGAGATCTAAATAAGGAACTTAAACCAAATGATATTTTAAAAATTTCAGATCTGTTTATTACACATGGACATCATGATCATGTTGGCGGTGTCTGGTCCCTTTTAACCTATATGCGTGTAATGAATAAAAAAACCCCGCTGAATATACATTACCCGAAAGGATGTGTAGAGATTGAGACCATTCATAGTGCTTTTCAAAAAGTATATGCAGGTTCACTTTCATATAAAATAAATCTGAAAATGATTCATGATAAAAATTCTTTCAGAAGTAAAAATGTAACTATAAAACCATTCCCGGTAATTCATAAGGAATATATTCACGATGGTTCAGCAACAAGACAGGTTCCTGCACTTGGATATAATTTTTCTTACGATAAAATGAAGATTTGTTATGGCGGAGATACTGCTTACTGTGATGATCTTGTACAAAACGCAAAGAATGCCGATCTGGCAATAATTGAAGCCGGACACGAAGATGATGATTCACACGATGACATGCACATGACCCTCGCCGAAGCAAAGTCCATTGGTGAAACTGCAAAAGAATATTTTCTTGTTCACGTGCCCGAATAGACAGTTAAATAATAAAAGTAAGGTGGAAATGAAATCTTTAATTTTTTTTGTTGTATTTATATTACCTGGTATAGTTCAAATTCTGGCTCAGAGTCAGGATGATCCTTACAGGTTTGAAGGTGAAAAATATTTTAAAAATATCAAAATGCTGACTGAAGCCGGTGAAAATGCAGAAGCCTACTTTTCATTCGATAATAAAAAATTAATTTATCAGTCCTCGTTTGATGATATGGAATGTGATCAGATATTCCAAATGAATATAGACGGATCAGATAAAACAATGATATCAACGGGTAAAGGCAGAACTACCTGTGCATATTTTTATCCTGATAATGAAATGATCCTTTATGCATCTACTCATCATTTTGATGAAGGATGTTTAGCACCTCCTGACCGATCGAAAGGTTATGTTTGGAAACTATATGATGAGTTTGATATTTTTATGTCCAAAGCTGATGGAAGCGGGTTAATACAACTAACAAACTCCGGTAAGTATGATGCAGAAGCAACAATCTCACCAAAAGGTGATAAGATTGTTTTTACTTCTACCAGGGATGGAGATCCGGAATTATATCTTATGAACTTAGATGGCAGCAATCAAACGAGACTTACAAACATAAAAGGTTATGATGGCGGCGCTTTCTTTTCTTCCGATGGAAATAAGATTGTCTTCCGGGCAAGCAGACCTGAAACAGAAAGTGAATTGAAAGATTATGATGATCTTGTAAAGGAAAATCTCTTACGACCCACCAAGTTTGAAATTTTTATAATGGATGCAGATGGTAAAAACATGAAGCAGGTTACCAATCTTGGTAAAGCAAGTTTTGCTCCGTTCTTTCATCCCGATGGTGAAAAAATAATTTTTTCTTCAAATTATGGTGCTGAAAGTCCAAGAGATTTTAATCTCTTTCTAATAAATTCCGATGGATCTGGTTTGGAACAGGTTACATTCAGCGGTACATTTGATGGTTTTCCGATGTTTACCAATGACGGGAAGCATCTTGTATTTGCTTCTAACAGATTCAATAAAAAAGATGGTGACACTAACATTTTTATTACCGAGTGGATTGAACAATAATTTTTATCAGGGAGTAAAATGAAAAGAATCCGTATTCAAACAGTATTTGTATTTTTAATATCAATCACTTCAATATTTTCACAGGCTCCATTAAATCCTGAAATAACTACCGATGAAATTCAGTATCATATAAAATATCTTGCTTCAGAAGAACTTGAAGGCAGAATGACCGGTACTGATGAATTGTATAAAGCAGCAGTATATCTTCAAAATGAGTTTGACAGATATGGACTCTACCCTTTATTTGATGGAAGTTATATCCAGGAATTTCCATATATGGCGGGAATCGAATTGGGTGAAAATAACTCACTCTCCTTCAAGACCAGTAATATGCAAAAGGATTTAAAAGTTAAAACTGATTTCATCCCGCTGTCATTTACGGATAATTTTTCAATTTCCGGTAATCTTGTTTTTGCGGGGTATGGAATTGAAGCAGACAATCTTAACTACAACGATTATAAAAATCTTGATGTAAAAGATAAAATAGTTCTGGTTTTAAGAAATCATCCTGATAAAAAAAATCCTCACTCTGAATTTGATAAATATTCATCATTAAGATATAAATCAACAACTGCGCGCGATAAAGGTGCAAAAGGAATTATTTTTATTAATGATTTAGAAAAAGATTCGGATGAACTTATTGAACTGAAATACGACAATGCTGCACCAATTAAAGAAATTGCGGCGATTCATATTAAGAGAAGTTCAATTAAGGATATTCTTGAATCTGAAAATAAAAGTCTGTTTGATATAGTCGGAAAAATTGACGAAGAATTATCTCCTAATTCATTTGAAATTGTTAATTCAAAAATTGAACTGAATGCTGAAATTAACCGGATTGAAAAAATAAGTTGGAATGTTGGGGCTATGATACCGGGTAATGATGAAAACTATACGAATGAGTATGTAGTAATAGGTGCTCACTTCGATCATCTCGGCTGGGGTGAACAAAATTCACTTTATATGGGAGCTATCCCTATGATCCACTACGGCGCTGATGATAATGCTTCAGGAACAACCGGGCTTCTGGAACTTGCAGAAAAATTCATATCTGACAAAGATCAACTTAAGCGCTCAGTTATTTTTACGGCTTTTTCAGGTGAAGAATTAGGATTGTTAGGCTCGGCATATATGGTTAATAATTTTCCTGTACCAATTGAAAATGTTATTACAATGATTAATATGGATATGATAGGCAGATTAAATGAAAAAAACGATCTTATTGTTTATGGAACCGGAACCTCATCAAACTGGAAACAGATACTTGATGAAAAAAATACGTATGGGTTAAATCTTACTTTTAATGATGAAGGTTTTGGACCAAGCGATCATTCATCATTTTATGGAAAACAAATTCCGGTATTGTTTTTCTTTACCGGAACTCATACTGATTACCATAAGCCAACTGATACAGCAGAAAAAATTAATGCAGAGGGTCAAAAATATATTCTGCACTATGTCTACGATGTGGCAAACGAAATTGTTCAGACTGAAAAAACACCTGAATATATTTCAGTAGAAATTAAAGACCGCGGCAGAATGACAAGCACAAGGGTATGGGTTGGAACTATTCCGGACTTCGCCGGCGAAGTTGATGGTTATAAACTCGGCGGTGTTACCGATGGAAGTCCGGCTGATAAAGCCGGTTTGACAGCCGGGGATATAATTACGCAATTTGGCGGGAAAAAAATATCGAACATATATGATTTTACTTATGCACTTGCAGATTTTGTACCCGGTGATAAAGTAGATGTAATTGTGCTTAGGGGAAATGAAGAATTAAAAGTGGAAATTGAATTAAGTTCAAGGTAGATTATCTTTAATCTTAATAACTTGAATTGGATTAATTCAATCAGCAATGTAAATAAACTTTTTACACAATTTTGTGTTTGTTTCTTAGTTGAGATGGAAATACTGCAAAAAGAATTTAATTTATCTTCCAGACCAAAAGGATTTCATTTAATTACTAAGGAAATTCTGAATGAGATTCCGGAGATAATAGAATTCAAATCCGGTATTGCAAATATTTTTATCAAGCACACTTCTGCATCATTAACAATAAATGAAAATGCCGATCCTGACGTCCGAACAGATATGAAATCATATATGGATAAATTAGTTCCGGAAAACCTTCCCTACCTTATTCATACAATGGAAGGTGCTGATGATATGCCAGCTCACATCAAAACCTCATTGCTTGGCAGCAGCATTTTAGTCCCAATTACAAATGGTAAATTTAATCTCGGCACCTGGCAGGGTATTTATCTCTGTGAACACCGTAACCACGGTGGTAAAAGAAAATTCGTTGTTACCATTCTGGGAAATAAACATCAGTAAAAAAACCTGAATCCAATTCTTGCCATTATGCCACTCATGTCATATGATCGTTCAAAATATCTGGTTGGATAACCGCCGAATTCTTCAACCTCATATTCCCAGCCGGGATTAGAATTGTGATAAGTCAACTCTGTAAATACTTCAGATCTTGGACCTAATGCGAATGATGCACCTACAGCAAGTCTCCAGTTAAAATCGAATGCAGCCTGAAATTCATCCTGCTCCGGATTTTGAAAATTTCTGTAATTTATAAGAAGTACTTCAGCACCCAGACCACCTGTAACATAAATCTGCGCTTTAGGATTGACGGGAAATTTGACGATAACATTCAGCATAACCGGAAAATCGTGGATGTTTGTTTTTGCACGAAGCTCGTTTATGGTTCCGGATGTCCCGTATTGATTATTCAATTCTGTAATCAATCGCTTATCAACATAGTTTTTATGAAACCAATCGAAACTTATATTCCAGCTAAAGTTTTTGTCCACAAACTGACCTGCATCAAAACCTACAATAAATCCACCTTCAGTTGCTGTTGGATGAAAATAACCAAGTTTAACTGAAGACGTTCCCCATTGCGAAAAGGATATAGTCGAGAATAAAAAGACAAAAATTACTGTAAGCATTTTCATACAATTACCTTTCAAAATGATTCTTGCAGTGCCAACTATAATGCCAGCAATAATCAATCTGAATGTGTAAGTTTTACTAAATAATTTATATCAGTTTGTAGCATGGTATATACATATGAATTCAGAGAAGTGAACAAATTTATTTAAAGTTTATTGATGTATTAAGCTTAATCAAATAAATTTAGAACAACGATTTAATAAATGGAGAGCTTGTGAAGAAAAAAGTTTTATTTGTCTGTATGGGAAATATCTGCCGCTCCCCTGCTGCTGAAGGTGTGATGAAAAAAATGATTGAGGATAACAATCTTGAAAATAAAATTGAAGTTGATTCAGCAGGAACAATTGGTTTTCACCAGGGCGAGCCGGCTGATCCGAGAATGAGTATACATGCCTCCAAAAGAGGATATAATCTTACAAGCCGGTCAAGAAAGTTTATTCCTGAAAAAGATTTTGAAGAATTCGATTACATTGTTACAATGGATGACAATAATTATGAAGACATACTTTCCTTGGACCGAAACAATAAATATGCTCATAAGGTCCATAAGTTTTCTAAATTTTTTGTGAACAATGACAATACAGAAGTGCCGGATCCTTATTACGGAGGATCGGAAGGATTTGAGATTGTATTAGACTTACTTGAAGATGGAAATAAAAATCTATTAGAAAAAATAAGGAAAGATATTGAAGCACGATCTTCTTAAAAATATTGAATCTGTAATTGATGAGAATATAGTGAATTCCCGTTCAGTTTCCGGTGGATGTATAAGCGATTCACAGATTATAACCACAGGATCCGGAAAAAAATATTTTCTGAAAATTAATTTCGATCAGCCTCCGGATATGTTTAAGACAGAATCAAATGGCTTGAATGAACTTAGAAAAGCAAATGCTATTCGTATTCCTGAAGTTGTTTCAGTTAAGTCACATTATATTCTGCTTGAGTGTATTGAAAGTAGTTCAGGAAAATCACATTTCTTTGAAGATTTCGGGAGAAAATTCGCTCAGTTGCACAAGTACAAATCGGACAGATTTGGATTTTATGAAAACAACTATATAGGTTCAACGCCGCAAAAAAATATTCCCGATAAGAATGAAGAAACAAACTGGGTAGAATTTTACTTTAATAAACGCATTTTATTTCAATATCAGCTTGCAAAGAAAAACGGGTATGCCGATTCCACACTTTCTTTATTAATAAAAAAACTTGAAGATAAGATCTCAATAATTTTAAAAAACAGTGATGAAACACCTTGTTTACTTCACGGCGATTTATGGGGAGGCAATTATATTGTTGATGATTCCGGAGAGGCTTGTCTCATCGATCCTGCTGTTTACTTTGGTCACCGCGAAGCGGATCTTGCTATGACAAAACTGTTTGGCGGATTTTCATCTGAATTTTATGACGCATATAATGAATATTATCCTCTGAAGGATGGATACCTGTACAGGGAAAATATTTATAAACTTTATCATATACTTAATCACTTAAATTTATTCGGAGCAAGTTATTATAGTCAGACGGTAGCATTATTAAATTACTATCTAAAGTAAATGCAGACTTGATAACAATGGCTGAAGACTGAAGAATTATTATAATTTAAAACTCTATACCCGCAGAAAATTTATTGCGGATATAGAGTTAAATAAGCTGGTTAAATTTTAATTCTGTTGATGATCTTTTACTTCAAGTATTTCTACATCAAAAATTAAGGTTGAATTCGGGGGTATAACTCCAAGATCACGTTCACCATAACCCAATGCCGGAGGAATAACCAGTTTCGCCTTGCTTCCTTGTTTTAAAAGTGCTAAACCTTCATCCCAACCTGGTATTACCTGCCCCATACCAACAAGCAGACTAAATGGTTCATCCCGTTCAACGGAGCTGTCGAACAATGTTCCGTCGGAAAGAAAACCTGAATAATGCACGGATACAATATTACCTTTTTCAACAGAAGGACCATCGCCTTCCTGAATAATTGCATACTTCAATCCGCTTTCTGTTTCCCGGAATGAAGTAGAATCCACATCCCACATTTTGGCAACAATCGGTTCTTTAACTTCCAAAACTTCAACCAGAAGTTTTATGGATGTATTTGGAGGTATAGGTCCGAAACCTTCCTGACCATACGCCAACGCGGAAGGAATGATGATAGTGCGTTTTCCGCCGCTCTTCATACCAATAAATCCTTCATCACTTCCTTTTACAAATTGTTCAGAACCCACAATGTATTTCATTGTCTGATTACTTTCATAAGACGAAGCAATTCTGAATGAATTTTTTGTAGAATCGATTTGCCAGTCTCCGAAAACATCTGTCGAATCATTTAATTTCCAAGCAGCAAAATGCATCACTACAAGGTCACCTTCTTTTACTTCACGTCCCTCACCTGTTACATTATCTGTGTAACTTAAGCCGCTTTCATTTTTAATTACATCAGGTTCATTAGAACATCCCGCAATAAGTAAAAGTAAAATTACAGATAAAATACTTTTTTTCATTAAAATTCCTTTTTTTTGATGCGCAAATATATTCAATATACCTGCTAAATAAAATCTGAATTTAATTTGACTTGCATTTACTAAACAGTATATAATAGCTTTGCACGTGAAAAATATTTACTGACGATAAACGGATTTATTAATGTGAATATGAGGGCGGAAAATCAAGTTATATTGCTTATTTGTTTTGAATTATTAATTATTTGACAGACACAATGAGACTTTTCTTTTTACTTGTAATATCTCTTCTGATTTCAACAGAATATTCAGCTCAGAATAGCATCCAGAATGGAATGAATAACAATGTTCAGGATTTAAATTCCGAGTATGTGATAATCGATTCGGATTATTCCTTTGAGGAAGCTGTTGAGGGCATTAGCATACCACTTTCTATTGTCAACAACCTCGTACTAATTAATGTATTTTATTATTCATTTGATGGACAACTGCATAAAGGACAATTAATTGTGAATAAAGAAGTTCAGGAGGATATAACAGAAATTTTTGAGTTCATTAAAGAAACACGCTTCCCTATCGAAAAGGTAATACCAATAATTAAATATGACTGGTCAGATGAAGCATCTACTTCGGACAACAATACAACAGCATTTAACTACCGTTTTGTTTCAGGTACAAGAATAGTCTCAAATCACGCTTATGGATATGCAATAGATATTAACCCTATGCAGAATCCTTACATTAAAAGGAATAAAGTATTACCACCGGGCGCTTCTTATGATACGTCTGTTCCCGGTACGATTACTTCGGACTCACAATTGGTTAACGAATTTAAAGAGCGCGGCTGGAGCTGGGGCGGTGACTGGCGCAGCGTTAAAGATTATCAGCATTTTGAGAAGAGAATTGGGAAGTGATAGTGATACATAAAACCGGGGATAAGTCCCGCATACTAAAATAACTTATTTTAATAAAACTGTTTTTATTGTTTGCCGGTATTCGCCGGCTGTCATTTGAATAAAGTATACACCACCCGGTAATGTATTTCCTTTATTGTCAGTTCCATTCCATTGAACTTTATGTTCACCGGATGGAAGGTTTTCTTGTAACTGCAGTTTTATTTCTTTCCCTAAAACATTGTAAATCTTTATTGATACATCTTCTCGTTTACTCAAATTGAATTTGATATTTGTCGATGGATTGAATGGGTTTGGATAGCTTTGATAAAGCTCAAATTCATTTGGTAATAATGGGTCGTCCATAACACTTGTTATGCTGTCCGGTTTGTAAATTTTTGTCACACCTCTACTTGCGAAACTTGGTTCCATAATTGTATGTGCCATTGAAATTAGTATGTCATATTCTCCATCTTTCTCAAGGGCATACATTATCGAACCAAAATATTCCTGAAACTCATTCAGTGAATTTAATTCATTTTTCTTTACATAATAGACTTCATAAGATTGATGATTTTCGCTTCCGTTAAATTTTATAATTAGGAAATTTCCATCTATACAAATTGCAACTTCTTCAGTTCCATCTCCATCTATATCAATTGCCTGCATATTACCTGCATAGAATGAAAAAACACCGACAAGATCAACCCTTCCAACTGCCTGGTAACTGTTATCTCCATCAGTTTCAAAGATTGTTATCCTTGTTGTACCCATACCGTTAAAATACGTATCTGCTAAAACCCAGAACTCCGGTTTTCCGTTTTTATCTATATCATTAGTCCAGGTATGAACATAAGCATTATTACTTTCAACGTTTCCCTGCCAAACATCTGTGTATAAGTTATCATCTTCATTTTCAATTACGAATACTTTTCCTTGAACAGTACTGAATACAATGTCGGTTTTTCCATCAAGATCAAAATCTCCAATAGAATAACCTCCGATACCCAGATCAGTAGGATCTGGTACCTGAAATCGATAAACAGAATCGAATTGATTTATGATTGGATTGTATTCGAAAATGTAAACATACGATGGGCTGTTTCTGTCAAAAAGTAAATCTGTATAACCGTCCCCGTCAAAGTCACCCAGAGTTGGATCGTCTAATTGTGTTGGAAATACAAATGGGTTAAAGCTAATTTTTGGTAAGATTGCAAGTGAACTATCAGATTCTTTAAAGAAAAACCTTTCGTCATACAAAAGACCTAATAATATAACTTCTAATTCACCATCATTATCTAAATCGTAAATATTTCTGGTTATATAAATGGAATCATACTGATATATAGAGTTAAAAATTCCCTGTTCATTTATTTCATAAACTGTGACGGGTTCGTAATCAGCATTAAATAATTTTCTTGGTCCATAAAGTTCTGGTTTACCATTATTATTAACATCGCCAATTCTTATGTAATCAAAACTCCAATTATGTATAGGCACTTCCTGCCAGAAGCTGTATTTGTGGTAATAAAGACTAGTATCAATAGTTGTAAGGTCTATTATTGTGCTGTCAAAGGTTGGAGAATAGTTTAGTTTGTTGTCTGTAGTTTGTGGATTGTAGTCACCAATGTTTTTATACAATACTTTTCCGTGAGGATATTCTATTCTTAGTATATCCTTTTCTATTTCAGTTACTTTTATATCAGTTCTGCTTTTTAACTGCACAAGTTTTTCTTCTCTGCTTTGCTGAGAATATACTGCGCAGCTAAATAAAAACAACAAACAACTTACAAATACTAATTTCATCTTTATGTCCTTTTCACAAAATATAAATTGTTAGGGAAAGAAATTCACTGTTAGATTCTGAAACAAGTTCAGAATTACAGAATGATTTTTTCAAGCTATGTAAAACCGGTTGAATAGAATTTAATATTAAATTGAAATTGCTCAATGTTGAATGAGCGGGTAGAATTATGAAAAGAAAATAAAAACCGAAATGTTTCATAGGGAAGTATAAGAAATGGGCACAATAATTTCACCCTCATTTTCCCGCCTCAGAGTTAGAGTAAATCCGTCGGCTGACGGATCGTGCCAAACTTAAATTTAAATGCTTAACAATATTTATAATCGTTACCCCACGACCATCTCAATTGTAATGTAAAATAATACTGTAATTAAAATAGACATTAAATTTTCAAATGTAAATGAACTCATTGTATCAATTTATCTCTTTGAAAGTATACTAATAGGTGAGAAGAAGATATGACTACCCGTTATTGCCGTTATTTTTTAATTTAGACTAATAAAATTCTAACTTACATATAGTTATTTTTCGGTACTCAATTAATGAAACGAATATTAAATATTACAATTATATCTATTCTCCTTCTTTCTTCCTGTGTTGAAAGAGAATATTTTGATGACAGCGGCATCGGTCCGCCTGTTTCCGGATTGTTCAAAGAGATTGAAGGTTCAATATCAGGAACACTTACTTATGATGATTCACCATATTATGTAAAGGGCGATCTCATCATTGATTCATCAACTTCTTTAATTATTGAACCCGGGGTTGAACTTTATTTTGAAACAGGTAAATCCTTAATTGTTAAAGGAAAACTGAATTCAACCGGTGAGAGATTTTCGAGAATCTATTTTCTACCATACAGAAATAACTGGGCAGGAATCAAAATAGATATTGCTGATTCTGAAACTGAGTTTCAGTTTTGTGTTTTTGAAAATATGGTATCTTCTGAAGTACACTTTACAGGTTCAGTAATGATAAATGAATCCGATGTGAATTTTAAAAATTGTAACTTCAGAAATAATTCAGCACACTCAGGCGGTGCAATTTCATCACTTTTCAGCACGGTTGATATTCGTAATGCTATCTTCAACTCGAACAGTGCAACGGAAAACGGAGGAGCAATCTCTGCAAAGTATTCTGATGTAACTTTGATAAATAATGTTTTCAATGAAAATAAAGCGAATGACAGAGGCGGAGCTGTAGCAATTGAATTTCCTTTCCATACAGAATTACAAAACAATATATTTTTTCGCAATGAAGTGAATGGAAATTTATCACATATAGCATATTTATCCGGCGACACTTCAAATTATATCGAGCAGTACAATTATATTGCAACAGGAAATATGGATCCTTATTTCATTTCAGAAAATAATTTCAGGTTAATATTTGCATCGCCCTGTAAAAATGCAGGCAATCCAGATCCTGAGTTTAACAACATTGACGGAACCAGAAATGACCAGGGTGCATACGGTGGTCCTTTTGGAAACTGGTAGATTTTTTTATGGAAATAAAAATCGGCAATTATAAAATCCGCAGTTACCAGAAACGGGATATTGAAGCTCTGGTAAAATATGCCAACAACTATAATATTTACAGGTGGTTAAAAGATAGTTTTCCATATCCTTATACTGAGGACGATGCGGTCGTCTGGTTAGCAAACGCTGCTGCACAGAATCCGGAAACAAACTTTGCGCTTGCAGATGCAAATGAGTTAATAGGATCAATTGGATTAAAATTTAATGAGGATGTACTTAGACATAATGCAGAAATAGGATACTGGCTTGCCGAACCATTCTGGGGAAAAAATATTGTAACAGAGGCGGTAAGAGAACTGACTAAATACACTTTCAACAATTTTAACATTAACAGAATTTTTGCGGGTGTATTTGAAGGAAACCTTGCTTCAGGCAGAGTATTGGAAAAATGCAACTACAAACTGGAAGCTGTCCTGCGAAAAGCAATTTATAAGGAAAATAAATATTTAGATCAGTACATCTACTCAATATTAAAAGAGGAATTCATTAAACAATATGAATAAAGAAAATCTACTTAAAAATTTATTCAGGGAATACTTTAAATCTGAAGCAATACATTATGATCCGCTTCCGCCTTCCGGCTCTTACAGGGAATATTACAGGCTGAAGAACGATGAGGTTACATCTATAGGTGTGTATAATAATGATCGAAAAGAAAATGAAGCATTTATATCATTCACAAACCAGTTCACTTCAAAAAATCTGAACGTACCCAAACTCTATATCGAAAATCTAAACAGTGAGGTTTACTTGCTGGAGGATCTTGGCGATGAAACTTTGTTCAGCAGGATTGTCGGTTTAAGAAAAGAGGATAATTATGAAAATAAGATCATTGGATTATATAAAAGTGTTTTAACAGAATTACCGAAATTTCAAATCGAAGCTGCAAAAGATTTTAATTATACACACTGTTACCCCAGGAAAGAATTTGACCGGCAGTCAATGCTGTGGGATCTCAGCTACTTCAAATATTATTTTCTTAAGCTTGCAAAAATTCCATTCAACGAACAACTGATTGAAGATGACTTCAATAATTTTACCGATTTTTTACTAACAGCAGATTCCAAATATTTTTTATACAGAGACTTTCAATCCCGCAATGTTATGTTAAAGAATGACACACCTTACTTTATAGATTACCAGGGCGGAAGAAAAGGTCCGCTGCAATATGATATAGCTTCACTTCTGTTCGATGCAAAAGCAGAACTGACATTTGATATGCGTACAGAACTTTTGGATTTTTATGTTTCCAGTATCAGCGAGACACATGGAATCGATAGATACGATTTTATTGAATACTATAAACCATTTATTCTGATCAGAATTCTCCAGGCAATGGGAGCATATGGTTTCAGAGGTTTCTACGAACGAAAATCTCACTTCCTTAAAAGCATTCCGCCAGCATTAAAAAATATGGAATGGCTTCTGAACAACTGGGACACATCACTCAAGCTACCCCATTTATTCAAATGCCTCGAACAGACAATTGCATCTGATGAGTTAAGAAAATACAGTTATCCCCTGCTTAATGAAAGCAGCCTTACTGTAACGGTTCAGAGTTTTTCGTATAAAAAGGGAATTCCTGATGATGTTTCAGGTAACGGCGGAGGATATGTATTCGACTGCCGTGCAATTCATAATCCGGGCAGATATGAACAATACAAAGAGCAGACAGGCAAAGATAAAGATGTAATTGATTTTCTGAAAAAAGAAAGTGATATAGATAAATTCCTTGAAAATGCATTCAGCCTCGTAGATACTTCTGTAGAGAATTATATATCAAGAGGATTTGCTAACCTTACTGTAAACTTTGGCTGCACAGGAGGGCAGCACAGATCTGTGTATTGTGCAGAGGAAATGACAAAGCATCTTCATGAAAAATATAAAATAAATGTTTTATTAAATCATTTAGAACTGAATAAGGTTTGATCTGATGAATGCATTGATTCTTGCAGCCGGACTGGGTACGAGACTAAAACCATTGACAGATGAGAAACCTAAAGCTTTGATTGAAATTGGCGGGATGACTTTACTTGAAATTTCAATTAAGAAATTATTAAAGCATGGTTTTGAGAATATAGTGGTAAACGTTCATCACTTCGGGGAATTGATTATTTCATACCTTAAAGAAAAAAATAATTTTGGTGCAAATATTTATGTTTCTGATGAACGTAAACTCCTGCTGGATACCGGCGGTGCAATTAAAGAGATTGAAAAACACATCAACTTCGATTTTCCTATTCTTGTCTATAATGTGGATGTAATTACAGATCTGGATTTAATGCAGATATATATATATCACTCAAAATCCGACAACCTTGCCACACTTGCAGTAAGAAAGAGAGACTCTGGTCGTTACCTACTGTTGAACAGCGATAACATCCTGTGCGGTTGGATAAATAAGATTACCAGGGAAAAAAAGATTGTAAGGGAAAGTATTAATAAGTTAAATGAATTTGCATTCAGCGGAATCCACGTAGTTAATCCTGCCATATTTAATCTTATGCCGGTTGAAAGGAAATTTTCAATAATTGAATTGTACCTTAAGCTAGCTCCAAATTTTTTAATTAAAGGATATGATCATTCAGATACAGAATGGATTGATGTCGGCAAGCTGAAAAATATAGAAGCTGCTGAACGGTTATTAAAAGCGATACAATACTGATCTTATGCAATGCTCAATAAGGTAATAAGGTCTGGGATTTTCTGTGTAAGAAATGTTACTAAGGTTTAAAATCGTATGCCATCTGTCAAACAATTTTTTAATTGAGATTTATTTGGATACTCAAAATAAGTTAATAATAATTGATTACATTATTCGGAGGGGAATTACCAAAATCATTATCCTTTTTGATACTCAGGAATACCTGTCAAGTTTAAATTTTTCACCAAGATAAAGTTTCCTTACCTCTTCATCTTCAGCCAGTGTATTCGCATCACCTTGTTTAAATATTTTTCCATCAATCAGAATATAACCGTTATCTACAATACTTAAAGTCTCATGAACATTATGATCTGTTATCAGAACCCCGATTCCCCTGTTTTTAAGGTTTGCAACAATCACCATAATATCTTCTACAGCAATCGGATCAACACCTGCAAAAGGTTCATCAAGCAGAATGAAACTTGGATCTGTTGCAAGTGCGCGTGCAATTTCGGTTCTTCTCCGCTCACCGCCGCTTAACTGGAATCCCTTACTTTTCCTGATATTGGTAATTGAAAGTTCCTCAAGCAATTTATCACATTTTTCTTTTCTTTGTGTTGAATCAAGTTTCGTCATTTCAAGAACTGCAAGCAAATTATCTTCTACGGATAATCGTCTGAAAATTGATGCTTCCTGCGGAAGATAGCCAATTCCCATTCTTGCGCGTTTATACATTGGTACGGATGTAATTTCTTTATCATCTAAAAACACTTTTCCGGATTCAGGTTTTATCATACCGGTTATCATATAAAATGTAGTAGTCTTTCCTGCACCATTTGGTCCAAGTAATCCAACAATTTCACCTTTGGAAACCTGAACAGATGCTTTATCAACGACTGTTCTTTTTTTATACACTTTTACAAGGTCTTCACTGCGCAGTGTTGTCGACATTTTCAGTTTTCTTTTCTGTTATGTTATCAAATGATATTATGGATTTTAAAAGTTCTTCCTTCACCGGTCGGTTCTCTAAGTAGACAAACCGGGGCAGAAAAAATGATCGTTCATTGCCCATTACCTGGGGTTCCGGATAATACTCACTTACCGGTTGACCGTACAATCTCACTTCACTTACCTGATTGTCTTCAAAATAAACAACTGCAGAATGTGAATTTGATTTGGTAAGTCCGTTCGGTTCCTCCTCTTCAAACAGGTTGTAAATGCTGTACACTGTTCCATAAAACTCACTCCGGCTTATTTTATTTTCATCGAAATAAATCAATACCCTGCTGCCTGAGGACTGATCAAATCTCTGCCTGAAATTTTCATTCTGTGAAAGCAGGAATGCGTTACTCTCAACCTCAAGCATTTTAATATTATTATCTTCAAGATGAATTATTATTGAATCACCTGTTAACTGTGAGTTTTCATACCAAAGTACTGGCTGACGGGCTTCCTGGTTTAACTTGCTGGTAATAATTTTTTCTTCGCTCCTGATATAAATTGTTTTATCATTATCAGAGGCAAACTCACCGCGGATAATTTTAACTGAATCTGTTGCAATAAAAATATCTGCGGTATCACGGAATGATTCCATGGTTATGGAATTTATTAATAGTGTATCAAGGGTAACTACTTCAACGGAATCCTCATCCAGAGTTATGGACGAATCAATCTGCATCAGGACAGGATGAATTTCTATCAGAGTATACTTTCGCTTGCGGTAGTCCTCCAGATGTCCACCGAATATCGAAGTATTGTTTTTAATATTTGTGATCTTAACATTATTGTTAGCAAAAGTTATTTCTGTATTTCTGAAATGTTCTAATGAGTCAGCATGAATGATATTTTCAGCATCAACAATTTTTACTCTGCCTGTTGCAATGGAATAATCCCGTTTTTTAAAATAAGTCAATTCATCTGAAGTTAGGGTTGTGGTTGTATCATAAAGAGTAACATTCGATTGGAAGAATGCTCTGTCTTCATCAAAATAATACTGCCCGCTGTCAGCAGTAAGAATCACCTTTTTATCATCCAGCATAACACCGCTTGTACTGCGGGACATTCGTTGATTTCCATAATAAAAACCTTTTTCAGTTTTAATGGTAAGAGTATCCTGTGTTGCAATCACGTTACCAATTAATTCTGCATCATTGCGTCCCAGATATTGTATTGCTTTATTGCATGTGATTCTAACATTACCCTGCCTTAATACCACATTTCCATAAACTTCGCGAACGGATTCACCTTCAATAAATTTTCCGACAAGACTATCACCTGTTACAGTCATAATTTCAGATTCAGTTTGAGCATTTGAACCAAGTGACACAAACAAGATAATAATTACGATATAGTATCTTTTCATCTCAATTATCTTCATTGCTGGTTACAAAAGTAATTCTGTAAATAACATAATTTCTGAGTGACTGATCTGATTCAAAGCCATATCCTTCAATTTTTTCTTTAGGTGTAATAATTCTTACAAACTTATCAGAAACAATTTTTTTATCTTCATTCCGCCACATGAGTTCATCTGTTATTAAAGTTACGCTGTCGCTTATTGCAACTACGCTGTCAATTGCCCAAAGGTTATTTGTTATGTCATCAACTCTTCCGCGAATTGAAGTTAATGTAGTAGTTTTAATTTCATCTTCATCAAAAAAATCAATTTTAATATTTTCATCAAGCAAAGTTTCTTTCGGATCTTCAAACATTCTTAAATGACC
>JAWOIK010000030.1:0-2569 GCA_046484705.1 Ignavibacteriaceae bacterium
GCACCTGAGAATAAGTATCTTGTAAGAAGTCTTTATTTTGACACACGAGATTACAAAACATACAAAGAAAAAATAAATGGTGATAGCAACCGAATAAAATTTAGAATTCGAACCTATGGAACACAACCAAATGATAACCCGGATATTCGCGTCGAATTAAAAGTGCGTAATGGCAACTTAATGGATAAGCACGGCGCATTTATATCCTATCAACAATATGAAAGTTTATTGAAAAAGAAACAACTTTATTTAAATAACAATCCGGTTTTAATAGAGTTTATCAGGTATATTTTTAAATGGGATCTTGTTCCAAAGACACTTGTTCAATATTGCAGGGAGGGTTTTCAATCCAAGATGCATGATGGGATCAGAATTACCTTCGACCATGATATTAAATGTGCCTTTTCAAGAAATTTATTCCCAATTAATGTTCTCTGGCGTAAGCATTATCATTCTCATATCGTCATGGAAATTAAATACAAAGAAAATGTGCCTTTTTGGTTAAATAATCTGGTCCACTCTTATAATTTAAAAATTGTCCCAAATAGCAAATATACGAATTCGATAGAACTTGGGTCAAAAGATACAATCCTTGGTGTATGGTAACTATCTAGGTGTTTCTTCAATGAAAAAGATCACTCCATTCATTTTTATCTTATTGAGCTTAATCGTTTTATTTCTCATTATCCTCATTATTAATAACCCGCCAGCACCAGTACTATCTCATCCTAGTGGTTTTTACCAGAATTCTTTTCCATTATCTATTTCATCAAATACCCAGAATGTAACAATTCACTACACGCTTGACGGTAGCATCCCAACATTGGATTCACCCATATATACCGAACCCTTAATTATTCAAGATCGTTCAAGTGAACCTAACAGTATCTCAATGATACCAACAACATCTTATAGATTTGTTGAGCCAAAAGAGAACTTGTTCAAAATTTCTATCATCAGAGCCAGGGGTTTCAATAATCTTACCAAAGCGCCAAGCCCAATAATCACAAAATCCTATTTTGTTCATGAAGACATACATAACATGTATACTCTTCCGATTATTTCTTTAGTAGTCGATCCAAAGGATTTTTTCGACAAAGAGGTAGGTATTTATGTTACTGGGGAAGAACAAGAAGTTTTCGCTGAAAATAGTGATGATTTTTTCTACTGGCATGCAAATTATCAGGAAAGAGGAAAGGATTGGGAAAAGCCGATACATATTGAATATTTTTCTGTTGATGGTGAAATGTTAATTTCTCAAGATAGTGGTGCAAGAATTCATGGCATGGCTACAAGGAGTTTCCCTCAAAAATCAATTCGGTTTTATGCAAGAAAAGAATATGATGAACAAGATAATTTTCCCAACCAAATATTTCCAGGCTTGGTAGATATTTATGGTGAAAAAATTGATGATTTTGAAACTTTAATTTTACGAAATGGTGGTGATGATGTTTATTCATCATTTATTAGAGACGTTCTTACACAAAAACTAGTGGAGCATACATCAATAGACACGCAAGCAGCAAATCCCGTTATAGTGTTCCTCAATGGAGAATATTGGGGCATATATTTTTTGATCGAACGTTACGATGAAAATTATTTTTTAAATCATTATGGAATTAAACCTGAAAATTTAATTGTATTAGAAAATAAGGGGGTTGTTGTTATTGGTGCTGAAAAAGAAAGGATAGTTTACCAAGATCTTCTCTTTTATGTATTAGAAAATGATACAAAAAATAATGAGGTTTATGCTGAAATCAGTAACCAAATCGACATTATCAATTTTATCGATTATCAAATAACCGAAATTTATATTGCCCATCAGGATTGGCCAGACAATAACATTAAATATTGGAGAACCCGAACAACCAATGTTGATTCAGAAAACTCATATGGTAAGGATGGTCGCTGGCGTTGGCTGTTATTTGATACTGATAATAGTTTTTCAAAAACTGAACTCGATAGCATTACTTTTGCAACCAGGTCAGATCTCGAAACAATACTATTGAGAACTTTGTTAAAGAATTCCGAATTTAAGAACTTATTTCTTAATCGGTTTGCAGACCACTTAAATACTTCTTTCAAAAGTGAAAGAGTTATCCAAGAAATTAATTTTTTTGAAGCCCTTTTGGAACCTGAAATGCAAGAGCAAATTGATCGGTGGAACTCTTCTGGATCTTCATTTGAAAAATGGAAGGAAAATGTTGAAGACTTGAGGTTGTTCGCAAATGAACGCCCTACTATAATGATCCAACATCTTATAAATTATTTTGAATTAAGAGGAACCTATACATTATCTGTCATATCAGATTTAGAAAAAGGAACCATAAAAGTCAATTCTATTGATGTCTCAACCTCTACGCCTGGAATATTAACCCCAGAGTTTTTCCTAGGGGTTTACTTTCAAGATATTCCAATACAGATTACAGCTACACCTTTAGAAGGATACGAGTTTTCTCATTGGCAAGGTCCAGGATTTGATGGAAATAAAGAAAATCCAATAGAGGTTAATTCAATAACTGACATTCAATTACAACCAGTTTTTACCCCGGTTGATTAATATTTTGAT
>JAWOIK010000070.1:0-4270 GCA_046484705.1 Ignavibacteriaceae bacterium
TCCCTGACTCTCCGCACTAGAAAGTTGGCTTGAAATGAGACTCAAAAACCTCGTTTTCAGGCCATTTTCGAATTCAGATACCCACCTGATGGTACCAAATGGTATTGGTTTTTACCACAAAGTGTCACGTTGTGGCACCTTTTCTTTGTCTGATTTTAAGCATTAATTATTGAATTATAATTAGTTATAAACCGTACGGTCTATATAAACAAATCAGTAGACAATACTCAAAACTTTGAACTAACACTTAAATAGTTTAAAAACCAGTGGTGAAGGATATACTAACGCTTAAGATCGTCATTAGAATTTTGTATTTGTATAATTAATATGTAAAGAGATTAAATGCTTGGGATGTGATTTGGCAAATGCAGAGATACAAAAGAAAAAATCAATTGTAGTTTCCACTCAGTCTCCATTTATTAATTAATCAATTGTTTTATCCTCGCAAATAACAAATCAAGATCAACAGGTAAGGAGAAAAAGGTTTCAGAACCGCATTCTGCAAGTTCTGAAATAAACTCAGGCTTATCATAGCCGGATAATTTGACTTATAGGTAGTCCGGGATGTTTTGATCTGGTGATTTTTACAGTTCCCGGTATATCACTAGGAAGTAAGCCCAGATTTGTTAGAATGACCACATCAACCTTGAAGAGTTGGAAAAAATCTAAAAAAATAAACAAAAAACTTGTCAGTTTTTTACCTGAATCAATTGCAGCTTCTCTGCAATATGTATTATCTGTAAATAATTAAAGCGGCTCAATAAACGGATGTAGTCCCTTTTTCATACCTTTGGCCGATTGAAATTCCCCCCTATTATTTTAATAATATCATCAAAAAAAAATGATCACTTAAGATAGAAAATGAAGATTTGTAAGAGTTCGTATTGCTTTAAAAATATGCAATGCCATTTAAATCACAAGTGATTGTTAATTTGAACGCATTTAAATATTTGTCAAAAGGCTATGCGAATATATTTTTAATATTAAATCTCGTCAAACCTATTGACATTCTAAAAAGAAAATTATAAATTATTTTTGTGATGTAAACGTTTACATCGCAACATATTTTTTTGTTCTTTCTATACTGTATTACTATGCACTCTCCAGGAGTTTATAAAAAATAAAGGAAGTATTTTATTATAGATTTAGAAACAGAATCTTCCTTTCATTAAATAAAATATAATCAACCATATTTCGGGAGGTTCTATGAAAAAGTTCTATTGTGTATTTGCATTAACATTCCTCTTTCTTTTCGTCAGCGCAGAGTTATTTGCGCAGGCAGTTACAGACCCGGCTTCAATTCCAGTTTATGAAGCAAGCGGTCCAATTACAGTTGATGGCGTTTTAGACGAATCCGATTGGGCAGCCAGAGCTCCCCATCTTATGTTCAGATTCGATGGTTCTCCATCCGAATTATCACATACCCCTACTAATGCCGGATTGGAAGTAAAACCTGTTTACACAGACACCTCAACCAATTATGTAAAGTTCTTACGAAGCGGCACTAATCTTTATATATCAATGGATTCAGATGATAAACAGGTTTGTCGTTTTGGTGATAGTTGGGAGGGAGATGGACTTTTTATGAAAATCAAAAATTCAGTAGGTACTGATGTAGAGTTTAAATTGTATTACAATCTAGCCGGAACAAATCCGGAAATTAATTACGAAGGTCCGGCATATGGAAATGGTGCAGGATATAAAAAACCCGGAACAATTGTAAACGATTCAACAAATGTAGATGCCGGATATTCCGCTGAATTAATGATAGACCTGACGGGACTTGGATTTACAGCCTCTACTACAAGTATCGAGTTAATGCTTGTAATCTTTGATCCGGATAATTATAGTGATGGAGTAGGAGCCTGGGGACCAAATGGAAACTTTGGAAAACAATGGTGGGGAAGTGAATGGGGCCCTGAAATGAGGACCCTGGAGTTTATGGATGGTCCATCTCAGTATGATCCTGCATCGCTTACCGCATATAGCGCATCCGGCCCAATAACCGTTGATGGAATGTTAAACGAAGCTTCCTGGGCGGTTGATGCTCCGCATCTTATGTTTAAATTTAATGGAACACCGTCGGGAATGTCTTATACACCAACCAATTCAGGTCTTGTTGTAAAACCCGCATACACAGACACCTCAACCAATTATGTAAAGTTCTTACGAAGCGGCACCAATCTTTATATATCAATGGATTCAGATGATAAACAGGTTTGTCGTTTTGGTGATAGTTGGGAGGGAGATGGACTTTTTATGAAGATTAAAAATTCGGTCGGTACAGATGTAGAATTTAAGTTGTATTTCAATCTTGCCGGAACAAATCCAGAAATTAATTACGAAGGTCCTGCATATGGAAGTGGAGCCGGATATAAAAAACCCGGAACAATTGTAAACGATTCAACAAATGTAGATGCCGGATATTCCGCTGAATTGATGATAGACCTGACGGGACTTGGATTTACGGCATCAACTACAAGTATTCAATTAATGCTTGTAATCTTTGATCCGGATAATTATAGTGATGGAGTAGGAGCCTGGGGACCAAATGGAAACTTTGGAAAACAATGGTGGGGAAGTGAATGGGGCCCTGAAATGAGGATGCTTATGCTCTCTAACACGATTGTACCGGTTGAACTTACTTCATTTACGGGTTCATATGTAGGGAATACTGCTCAATTGTTGTGGAGTACCTCAAGTGAAACCAACAATTATGGATTTGAAGTTCAAAGAAGTAATAATTCGGAATTTGTTACAATCGGATTTGTAGCAGGTAATGGTACAACTACTAATACACTAAATTATTCATACACGGATAAAGAAATTCTGCCAGGCACCAGTTATTCGTATAGACTAAAACAAATTGATTTTAATGGTCAGTTTGAGTTTTCTAATGTGATAGAGCTTGGTCCCTCAAATCCTGTTGACTTTGATCTAAGTCAGAATTATCCCAATCCATTCAACCCGGGCACAAAGATTTCCTTCAGCCTCCCGGTAAAATCAAACGTTAAATTGGATGTGTATAATATGCTTGGACAGAAAGTCATATCACTGTTTAACGGTAACCTGGAAGCCGGAACTCATAATATGGACTTAAATGCTTCAGATCTTCCTTCCGGTATTTACATTTATAGTATAAATGCTGTTGGTGAGAACGGATCAAAATTTGTTTCCAGCAAAAAAATGACCTTGATTAAATAAGTGGTTTAATTATCAGGAACGGATAGCTGAAAAGGTTATCCGTTCTTTTTTATTTGAGGAATTTAATGGCTCCGACAATTAAAGAGATTGCCAGAAAAGCGAATGTATCAATTGCTACTGTTTCAAGGGCATTAAATAATGATGGGAAAGTTACTCCTGAAACCCGGAAACGGATATTAAAGATTTCGCAGGAACTGAGTTATAATCCCAATCTTTTAGCAAGAAATTTTGCTAAGAAAACATCGAACATTATTGGACTGATCTTGCCGGACATATCAGATGAATTTTTCTCCGATATAATAAAAGGTGTTGATGAAGTTACGTTCAATCATAATTATTTTACTATGGTAGTAAGTTCGCACAGATATCTTCAATTGGAAGAATCTTTGAATTCAATTTTCCGAAACAGTTTATTTGGCGGATTAATTGTGTTAGTTCCAAACATTTCAAAAGAATTAAAGAACATATTAAAACAAACAAAAATACCGGTTGTTCTTATGAGCGGTGGAGCTCACAATAGTGAATATGATGTTGTATCTGTTGATAACTATCAAGGTACTTATGATATGACGGAATATTTAATTAAAAAATGTGGTTATTCAAAAATTGCACATATAAGCGGTCCGGGTGATAATGATGATGCTAAAATTCGTGTTAACTCTTTTTTAGACGCATGCAGAGATAACGGAATTTCCAAAAATAAAAATTTTATTGTTGAGGGGAATTTTACCCGTGAAAGCGGATTTGAGTCGGGCTTAAAATTGATGAATTTAAAGAACAGACCGGAAGTGATTTTTGCCGCAAATGACATGATGGCTATAGGCTGCTATGAAGCCGCTTTACAGAAGGGATTAACAATTCCAGATGATATTGCGGTTGTAGGATTTGACGACATATTTGTCTCACAGTATTTAAATCCTCCACTTACAACTGTCTGGGCAAAAATTCAGGATGAAGGGAAAAAAGCAGCTGAGTTATTGATTAAAAAAATAAAATTTAACGCATCCGAAAAATGGACATCAAAAAAAATAAAAATTAATACAGAACTGGTTATTAGAAATTCTAC
>JAWOIK010000092.1:0-20589 GCA_046484705.1 Ignavibacteriaceae bacterium
AAATTAAATCTCCACTTATCATATTCAACGCTAAGTCCGTCGGTTTTATCAACCTTGCCGTCAGAATAGATTTTTTCAATCTCATTCAGCTTGCCGGCAGGGTCATTAATAGTTGAGTTAATTTCACCGGAACAAGGATAGTTTGCAATCATCTCTTCCACAAGTTCGCCAAGCTTTTTGTTTTCTTCAGACATCAACTGCATAATTAATAAAAACGGAATCATACCGCTGTCTGAATATGCATTATCCCTGAAGTAATGATGTGCAGACATTTCACCGCCGTAGATTGCATTTACCTCTCTCATCTTCTCTTTAATATATGCATGTCCGCTTACAGATCGAACTGCTGTTCCGCCGTTGGCTTTTACAATTTCCAAAGTATTCCACGTAAGCCGGGGATCGTGAACAATTTTTTCACCGGGATAATTTTTCAGGATGGATTTTGCAAGTAATCCAACTATGTAATAACCTTCAATAAAATTACCTTTCGCATCAAAAAAGAAGCAGCGGTCATAATCACCATCCCACGCAACGCCCAAATCGGCATTATTCTTTAAAATAGCATCAATAGTCGGTTGACGGTTTTCCGGCAATAAAGGATTCGGAACACCATTAGGAAAATCCGAATCAGGCTCATTAAAAACTTTCACCATTTTAATCGGAAGATCTTTTTCAATTGCATCAAGTGCTAACCCGGCACAGCCGTTACCTGCATTAACTACCACAGTAAACGGATTTATCTTCCTTGCATCATAGAATTGTTTAAGGTTTTGAATGAATTCGGTCATTATATCTTTTTTGATATAGCTTCCCTTTTTCGAAGCAGCATCTCCAAGTTCATTCTTTAGTATCATTCTTTCAACTTCGTTCAACCCTGAACTATAACCAACAGGCACGGATTCACGCTTAACGAATTTCATTCCATTATATTCCGGCGGATTGTGACTTGCGGTGATCATAATACCGCCATCGGCATTAAGAAACGGAGTTCCGAAGTAAACCATCTCTGTTCCGCAAAGACCTATGTCAATAACATCTGCACCTGCGTCATTTAATCCTTTAGTCAGAGCTTCCGAAATCTCTTCGGATGATTTTCTTATATCATGCCCGATTACCATTGATTTGGCGTTTATAAGTTTTGCAAATGCACGTCCCGTTTTATAGGCTAAATCAGCATTTAGCTCTGATGGAACTTTGCCTCTAACGTCATAAGCTTTGAAACTGTTTAATCTCTCCATAATATTCCTTTTAATAAATATAGTTGATAAAAAAATCTCTGAAAAAGATTGGTGTATCTAACCGGTAAAACTTCCGCTAAATTTCTTCTGCAATTTATAAAATAATTGAGAGCCATACTTAGAAAAATATTTAAAAGGTTCTCAATTTTTACATGGACTTTTTAATCATAACTACTTATGTTCGTTGGTAATAATAAATTTATGGAGTCAGTTATCGCAAATATTGATACTGTAAAGTGGCACTTCGCAAAATGTAATAATACAAGATGTAACTCAATATTTCCTGTTAACCCGAATGAGAAACCGGGTGACCTGGGTTTTATCTGTCCGGACTGCAGCGCAAAGACAACCACATCGCATATTGTTCAATGTTCCAGTTGTAAAACCATTTTAAACTTTGTAAGGGCTGCCGCTTATGAAGAAAAGGTGGTATTTACAGTGCCTAAGTGTTCGCACTGTGTGGGCACAATAGAGGACGAGTGGGAAGTCGAACCTTTATATCAGCCAGAATCTTATATCTGATAGCCCGGATTATTTTATTACATCTATAAATTTTGTTCAACCGATTCTTCCCATCCCCGGAAGAATCGGTATTTTCATTTATCCGGTTTATAAACCACTCATCTAAAAACCCGATTTCTTAGTTGATTTTTACTCCAAAAATTATGTCTATTCGCAGCAATCATTGTAAATTGTTTTTTATTTTTATTAAATAATTACGCACAAAACTTAAAGGTAAATTATGAAGATCTTTTCAGGTAAATTGTTTTATAAGAATTTGTTGTCTGCTTTTTTAGTTGGATTGTTTTTTCTATCCTCTCTTTCTGCTCAAACAGGGTACGAGTGGCTTAATTTGGATACGGTTAAAGCCGGTCAGTTTGATAATGGTAAAATGTGGACATTCGAATACCCGCCAATGGATTATTTTGAAGAAGCTTATGGATTCAGACCGGACCAGGAATGGTTTGACCATATAAGAATGTCCGCTTTAAAGCTTGCAAATTATTGTTCAGCTTCTTTTGTATCTGAAGACGGATTGGTAATGACAAATCATCACTGTGCCCGCCAGAGTATTACCCAGATAACTGGTGATGAGGAAGATTTACACAGCGATGGATTCATTGCATTCAATCTTGAAGATGAAAGACCTGTACCGGGCCTTTTTGTAACTCAACTTGTACTTATAAAAGATGTAACCGATGAAGTTCTTACCGAAATGGATAAAGGGAATAATGATAAAGAAAGAACGAGACTAAAAAATGATATAATCGATCTTATCGAACAGAGAGAGTCCGAGGCAACGGGGTATGAATGTTCAATAACTGCTTTATATAATGGCGGTAAGTATTCGCTGTATGGATATAAAAGATATACCGATGTGAGATTAGTTTTTGCCCCCGAAGAACAGCTTGGTTTCTTTGGCGGTGACCCGGATAATTTTACTTATCCAAGATACAACCTTGATGCAACATTTTTCAGAGTGTATGATGATGATGGAAACCCATTAAAAACCGATCACTTTTTAAAATGGAGTTCAAATGGTGCCGCACCGGGTGAACCTGTATTTGTGGTTGGTAACCCCGGCAATACCGACAGAATTAATACTATTGCACAACTTGAGTATGCAAGAGACATTCAGTATCCAAGAACTATTGATCTTCTTAACGGAATGATTGATGTATATTCAAATATGATAAAAGAAAGTCCTGACAGGGCTCTTCAAATGCAGGACATGCTTTTCAGTTTTGAAAACTCAAAGAAGGCGTTCGGAGGAATTTTGAAAGGACTGAGGGATCCGGTTCTTATGCAAAGGAAAAAAGATTTTGAAAAAACTTTTAAGGCTGCAGTACAGAATGATCCTGAGTTAAACGAAAAATACGGCGATGTTTGGTCAAACATTGAAGAAACGAGAGAACAACTTCGTGAGATAACAAACAAAAGTTACATTTATACTCTGAACAGGTTAACAACTCCGCAGTATTTTTTTATTGCAGACGAAATGATAGCAATAGCTGAAGAACTGCAGCTTCCTGAAGCTGAAAGAAATGACCTTTATGTTGGCGATGAGCTTGAGTTTACTTTGGAATCCCTGATACCGGAAAACTTTGACTATGATATGCAAAACGGTCTGCTTAGAAAAAGAGTTGATGCAATGTATACATATCTTGGTGCCGAGGATCCTCTTGTTAAAAAATATACAGGAGGAAAACGTGGAGATGAAGCAGTTGAGTACATACTTTCCAAATCAAAAGTGACGAAGCCTGAAGATCTTAAAGAACTTGTTAATGGCGGCCCAAATGCTATTCTTAATTCTGATGATCCGTTTATTTATTTTATGATGAACACAAAGGAAGAGCAGAAGAAACTTCAAGGTCAGATAGCCGAAATTCAAACTCTTGAATCAAGTTATAACCAGAAACTTGGAAGAGCATTGTTTGAAGTGTACGGAACATCCATTCCACCTGACGCTACCTTTACATTAAGATTAGCTGACGGAGTAGTTGAAGGTTTCCCGTATAATGGAACTGTTGCTCCTCCCATAACTACTTTTTATGGATTGTATGACAGGTATTATTCATTCAACAAAGAATTCCCCTGGAACCTGCCTGAAAGATGGTTAAATCCACCGGCAGATTTTGATCTTGCAACTCCATACAATTTTGTTTCTACAAATGATATAATCGGAGGTAACTCAGGCAGTCCTGTAATAAATAAAAATGCAGAAGTAGTTGGATTAGCATTCGACGGAAACATACAGGGCTTGCCCGGCAATTTTATCTTCCGTACTGAAGAGAACCGTACTGTATCTGTACACTCCAAAGGTATGTATGAGGCAATTGATAAAGTATATAGATTGAAAAGGTTAAGCACTGAATTAAAGAATGGCAGAATGAACTAATAATTTTAGTTTGTTAAACTTTCATTATCCCCTCCTTGAGAGGGGATTTTTTATTTCTTCTTTGCATTATTTTTGTCCTTCGGTATTTATATCTTGCAAATAATTAAATGAGATTATATCCTCTATATATACTTTGTGCATCCTAACTTCAGAAAATACTTACACTAAGAGCACAAGGAAGTCACGGAGATTTTTAATAATAATTCAAGGAGTAAAAATGTTATACAAAGCACAATGCAGATTCTTGTTTCTGTTTCTATTCATCATATCTCTCTCACAGTTAATTGCTCAAAAAGGATATGTGGCGGAGGATATTCTAAGAACAAAGTTCGTTGTTGAAACTGCTCAATCACCCGATGGTAACTTGATTGCATATACCGTTTTCACACCAAGACCTTTCAGCGATAAACCCGGTGCTGACTATCGGTATTTATATGTTTATGATCTGAAGAATAATTCGTCAAAAGAACTTCTCGCTGATGAAAACTCTATAATGAATATAAGCTGGATGGCTGATTCTAAATCAATTATTTTCCGTGCTAAACTTGGGGATGCAAATCGTATTCAGCTTCATTCGATAAGTGTTAAGGGTGGCTCACCTGATTTAATTATTGATCCAGAGAATGGTGTTACAGAATATCAGCTTAGTAAAGACGGGCAGAAGATATCGTATATTTCAACTGAATCTCAGCCCTCGGAAAAGAAAGAACTGCTTGAAAGCGGATTTGATGCTGAAATTTATGAAGAAGAATATGTTGACAGAAATCTCTACCTGTATGATTTAAATACTAAAAAGACTAAAAAACTTACGAGTGGAGTTTCAGTGTGGGAATATACATGGAGCAACGATGGTTCCACAATTGCAGCAGCAATTTCTGATAAAAATCTTGTTGATGATTCTTATATGTTCAAAAGGATTTTTACAATAAATACGGAATCGGGAGAAATTACGAAGCTTGTTGAGAACCCGGGGAAGCTCACAAAACTATCCTTCAGTCCTGATGGGAAACACCTTGCGTTTGTTTCTGCGGCAAACATAAACGATGCAGTAAGTGGAAGTTTGTTTATAACTGAAGTGCCAGGTAACAAATCTTTTGCACATTTAAGAAATTACTCGGAGGGTTTTCGCGGCTCTGTTATGGATGTGGTATGGAAAGATAATAACATAGTACTCTTTTCATCTGAAGAAGGAGTTGATAATACGATACGTGAACAAAGAATTACCGGTAGTGAAAGCGAACTCATTCTTGAACCCTCACAAGTTGTATTTACTTCATTCAATTATTCAAACGAAAAATTTTCTTTCAGCGGAAATACACCAGAGCACCCGGGTGAACTGTTTACTTTCGATGTTTCAAATAAAACATTAACTAAACATACAAACAGCAATCCCTGGTTGTCTGAAATTGCATTGGCTAAACAGGAAAAGTTTATCTACAATGCCCGAGATGGTTTGGATATTGAAGCACTTCTTTTATATCCGCTTAATTATAAGGAAGGAAATAATTATCCGCTTATAACTTATATTCATGGCGGTCCGGAATCATCAGAACAAAATGGGTGGTCAACAGGATATAGTAAATGGGGACAGGTTGCTGCTGCTAAAGACTATTTTGTTTTTATGCCTAACTATCGTGCAAGTTCAGGTCGTGGTGTTGAATACACAATGATGGGCTTCGGCGACCTTGTTGGAAAAGAATTTGATGATGTAATTGATGGGATTGACCGTTTGATTGAATTGGGTTATGTAGATAAAAATAAAGTTGGTATCGGCGGCGGATCTTATGGCGGTTATTTTTCTGCCTGGGCTGCAACAAAGGAAACAGAACGGTTTGCCGCTTCTGTTATGTTTGTTGGCGTGAGTAACCAGATATCCAAGCGTAACACTACGGACATTCCTTATGAGGATTACTATGTACACTGGGGAATATGGACACATGAGAATGAAGAGTTGATATGGGAACGAAGTCCGGTTCGTTACGCTCATTTAAGTTATACACCTACATTAATTCTTCATGGAAAAGAGGATCCGCGTGTTCATCCCTCCCAGAGCCTTGAGATGTACCGGGCACTTAAAACACATGGTAAGGCTCCGGTCAGAATGGTCTGGTATCCCGGTCAGGGTCATGGCAACAGTAAAAACACTTCACGGTATGATTATCTTGTCAGAACAATGGAATGGTTTGATTATTACCTTAAAAGTGATAACCCGAAAGATCAGATGCCGGATAAATATCCTGAATTGAATTATTAAGTTTTCAAAAGAGAATTGTATGATAGCATGAATTTGTGATAGACATATTTATGCTTTCATACGCTAATCAGCATTTAACTCATCATATAATTTTCTGAACTTTTTAACATCTTCCCAGCAGTCACGTTTCCAGTTAGGATTGCGGAGTAAAGCAGCAGGATGGAAAGTCACCATCACATTAATTCCCTCATACTCATAAACATTGCCTCTTAACTTTGTAAGTGATTCCTTTTTCTTCATTAATCCTTTAGCTGCCGTAAGTCCAAGACACAAAATTAATTTTGGTTTAATCAGTTCAATTTGTTTTTTAAGATATGGAATGCATGTTTCCATTTCAACCGGCAAAGGTGTGCGGTTTCCGGGCGGACGGCATTTTACAATATTGGCTATATAAACTTCATCGCGTTCAAAGTTAATCGCTTTAAGTATATCAGTTAACAATTTTCCGGCTCTTCCAACAAAGGGCAATCCCTGAATATCCTCTTCTGCACCGGGTCCTTCACCAATAACCATTACATCTGCATCCGGATTGCCGCTACCGAATACAAATTTATTCCTGTTCTTATGCAACTCGCATTTTTTACAATTGCATATAAGTTTATTCAATTCTGCAAGAGTATTTGAATTCTGCCATTCTTCATTCTGATTTTGAAATAATTGATCCATTTCTCCCTTTGATTCTTTTACTTGTAATTTTTCCTGTCGAATGTAATACGGCAAATCAGTATTTATCACTGGTTTTTCAAGATTAACTTTCGGTTCGAAAAGAATATCCCCAAAAATTTCTTTCTGAACATTCAAAGCAGCGAGTATTTTTTCATTAGAAATTTTTGTCATCGGAAGACAATCTCTATTTTTATAAAACTGTTAATTCAGAGACAGAAGAATTATTTACCTTCTGAAATTGTAAACACTTAAAAAGTAAATGCGGAAGCAACGCCATTGTTCCTTCCGCATCTTTATAAATAATTTAAACGAATCTTATTTTTTATATTCGTAATCTATTTTTCCCTCAAGCAATTCATTTATAGCCTGAAGATGCGGCTTGCTTTTCTTTTCAAGCTCTAGTGCTATTTTCAACTGTGCCGGGTTAGTTATATCTTCTGTTTCTTCATCAGAAGTTGTTTCCGGAATTGTATTTAGCAAAGCATTAAACTCAATTTTATTTTCATCATTAATTTGTCTTGCCCGCTTTGATGCAACTATTATTGCTTCGTAAACATTAGAAGCTCGTTTATCTATCTCTCTGAGATCAATCGGATTTATATGCATTTTTCATTTACTCCTTAATTATTTTACTTATTAAACTTATTACTTCTGCAGTGGCTATTTCAAGGTCTTT
Organism: Ignavibacteriaceae bacterium; assembly: GCA_046484705.1. Taxonomy (GTDB): domain Bacteria; phylum Bacteroidota; class Ignavibacteria; order Ignavibacteriales; family Ignavibacteriaceae; genus JAGXRK01. The sequence goes on from JAWOIK010000092.1 coordinate 7,734, forward strand.
ATTCTCCACTATAAAATCGAACTTCTCCTTTAAACTTAATTCCATTTTTGCACGGTCAATTCGTTTCTGAAAATCTTCCGGGCTCTCAGTATTTCTTATTTTTAATCTGTTTATAAGTTCCTCAAGAGATGGAGGATTAATAAAAATAAGATATGAATCCGGATAAATATCTTTAAGTGTTAATGCACCTTTAACATCAACTTCAAGCAGTACATATCTGCCCTGGCTGATGTTATCAGTTATAAAACTTTTAAACGTGCCGTAATAATAATCGTAAAATCTTTCCCACTCAACAAAATCATTATTATCAATATGTACTTTGAATTCATCTTCTGAAATAAAAAAATAGTCAACACCATGTATTTCATTAGCCCGTTTCGGTCTTGTAGTTGCTGAAACAGAAAATACCAGTTCAGGAAATTTCTTAAGCACTCTTCTCACAATTGTAGTTTTGCCGCCTCCGCTTGGGGATGCTACTGCTAAAATTTTTCCTTTATTGTTCAAGGGCTATTCAATATTCTGTATCTGTTCACGCATTCTTTCAATTTCTTCTTTGATATGAACAGAGTTATGTGTTATTGAAGTTGAAAGAGTTTTGGATGATATGGTATTTGCTTCCCTGTTCATCTCCTGGCATAAAAAATTTAGTTTTCTTCCCGGGTCATCCTCTTTATTAAGGCTGTCAAGAAACAATTTGATATGACTTCTTAATCTCACACACTCTTCTGTTATATCGGAACGTTCAACTAAAATTGCAAGTTCAAGTTCAAGTCTTTCATTAAAACCCGATGTGTCATCAATCAAGGCTTTCACTTTTTCTTTATACTTAGTAAAATTTTCATTAATACTCGATCCGGATTCACTTTCGATGGAATCTAAAAGTTTTTCAATGTTTTTAAGTCGTTTTTTCAAATCCTTAGTAAGTTCTGCCCCCTCTTTGCTTTTCATACTTAAAAGATTTTTTAGAGCTTCGTTAAGTGCCTGTTTAAGATATTCAAATTCTGTCTCTGAAAGTTCCACCGCGGCGGAAAGGTAAAGATCTCTGCTTAGCAAAAGATGTTCAAGTTTAATTTTATCTGAAAGTTTTGCAGACTTTTTTATTTTCTTAATTAATGCAAGATAATTTTTCAATTTTAGTTCATCAAGAATTACGGCATCCTCGTTAATCCCGTTTTTCTTTACAGAAAAACTTACACTAAGCTTTCCTCTTTTAATCTTACTTTTGATAAGATCGCGGAGTTCATATTCCCTGCTCATTAAAGTTGAAGGAAGTTTAAGATAAGTTTCAAGGTAACGGCTGTTTATTGATTTAATATCTACATCAATAAGCCAGTTTCCTTTTTCGGAACTGCCTTTTCCGTAACCTGTCATACTGAAAATCATATTATATCCTGCTAAAAAAAGAGGCACAAAAATAACGAATAATACCCTTGAAACAAAGAAATGAAGGTATCAGAATGCTTCTCCGATTCCTATGTGAATTTGAAGATTATTAAAGAACTTTTTATTGAATAAAGTCTTTTTATCGGCAGGGTCGTAAAACTTAAATCCGAAATCCAGTCTAAACGGAGCAATAGGAGAATAGTATCTTAATCCGAAACCTGCTGCTACAGCAATTTTTTCAAAAGTGATATTCTTGTAGCTGTTCCAGGTATTACCATAATCTGTAAAAAGTGCTATTCCCATACTCTCTCCAAAACGCTCTCTGAGTTCTATTGAACCTTCAAGCAGAAAAGTTCCGCCCCGCAACTGATTTTCTGTAGTAAAACCGAAATACTCAATACGTTCTTCTGGCACCAATTCTCTTGCACGCCAGCCTCTGAGTGAATTGCTGCCACCAGCAAAGAATGTTTTAGTTGGAGGAATTAATTCATAACCGCCTGAAATAGTTTGTATGTATCCGGTTTTAAATTTAAAGGCGAGTACAGAGGATTTATTCTGTGCAAGTGCTAAATAAGATGTTATAGATCCCTGAAGCCTGTAAAAATATGCTGTGCCTGTTAACTGCTGGAATTGCTCACCTGTAGTCTGAACAGTAGTCCTTGATTGAGCAATCTCCGGATTTATAAACAAGCTGTACCCTTCTGCCGGAAAAAACAAATCATCAGTTTTATTGGATGCTGATTCTACGCCAATACTGGGCGTGGTGCTTTTAATAGTTACCGTTACCGGGGACTCAGCCTGATCAAATGTGTAATCAGTAAAATCAAGATTGATGGAAGGACGAAGCAATGTTATAAATGTATAACTTGGCATTTCAAAATCAAATTTCTGACTGACACCATATTCCATACCTGACTGATTTAATATAGTCAATCCTCTGTAATAGGCCTCTGACGTGGTTAATATCGGTCTGCCGAAAAGAAACGGCTGTTCAAGTCTGACCAATACTTCAAAATCTCCCTGGTAAGATTCATCTCTCTCATCAGCCGGCTTAAAAATGTTACGAAAATTGAAATTAGGAAGATCTATAATCCTGGTGGAAAGTGATAAAGTTAATTTCCTTGCATCACCTAAAAAATTTTTTCTTATAAAATCAATTCCCAAACCAGTATTGAATGAGTTATTCTGATTATCTGCTTTTATTTCGGGTGAGATTTCATTCATCGTTCCAATTTTTGCATTTATAAAAACAGGTACCAGGTTTTCTTTTGCTTCAGAAATAACCGGGTCAATTTCCAGTGAAGTAAACAATCCGGTTCTGAATAATCTGAATTGGCTTCTATCTATCTGGTTCTGGCGATAAATATCATTTGGTTTTATACCCGAGATTTCTTCTATCAAATCGGCAGATACATCCTCTGCTCCAATGCCTTCCTTTTCTATTATCAATTCTTTAATTGAATACCTGTCATCTATAGTAAAGTAAACACTAACATCTGTTCTGAAATTTACAGTATCCATGTATACAATTGTGCTGTCATAATCACCAAACAGATACCCGTTATCAGCAAGATATACTATTATTGCATCTATATTATCCTGAACTTCCTGCTGCGAGTATCTTTTGCTTGAGTCAACTGTTACTGTTTTAGATTGCATATCTTCGAATAAAAATCCCGGCATTGAGTTAAAGCCATCCAGATTGAATTTGCCATAATCAGCAGATGGACCTTCTTCAATAGTGTACAACAAATAAATTTTGACTGATTGGGAATCCACTTCAAAACTATGATCTACCTTTGTTAGGAAAAACCCATTTGCATTGTAGAATGAAATTATAGCTAGTTTATCAATAGAAACTTTTGATGTATCAAAATACTCCGGTTCCTCACCAAAACTTGTAAATGAGTTCAGAAATTTCCAGAACCACCAGGGGGTTTCTTTACTGGCTAAAATGGATTTGAGCGCACTTTCTGAAAAAGAACTATTTCCTTCGAACTCAATAGAGGCAAGTTCAAATTCACGGTATGATTGTGCAAATGTTATATTGGTACTAAGAAGTAAATTTACGGCAAATAACAGAGGAGTAAATAGTTTCAGTAATTCCGGTAATGTCTTCTGTAGATTATGCACAATTAATTTCGCAGTACTGTAATATTATCAAATGATTGTTCGTTTGTTAAACACACTATAGTGCAATATCCTCGTCTACCAGCTTAAGAGATGGATAATCGACCTTGAATATTCTTATAAAAAAATCTTTCACATCTTTATTGGTACTATTAGGAGAAATAAACAGTGAGACAGGGTTTCTTGCATTAACAATTAAATGAGCGTAATAAATCTCTTTATCATTAAAATTTACAATGTATGAAAAAACCTCGCCTCCGCCGGTTCCCATAAAATAGCCTTTGGAGTTATAATACAGTAATTCATGATCAAATGAAGGAAATTTTATTTTATCAATAAAACTTTCTTTGTGTGAACCGGAAAGTATTTTAGATTCATGATTGATTTCCAAATTACCACTCTTTTCCTCAAGCAGTACAAACTTAATCCCCCAATCGATATTTTCATCAGTTTCGAGCATCACAGCAATTTTTTTCCTGGGTGAGTCATCAAAAAACCCGCCGAAAGCTGTTACAACATCGTTGCCCAGTTTCTTTTTGCTCAGCTCTGACATCTGAAGTTTATTCTCAAAATCGATTCTGGGTAGAATGTCATCATTCTTATCTCCACAGCTAACGAAAAGAATAATTATTAAAAACACGCCGGCGGTTTTAAGAAAATTATTTAATAACAACCTTTGTTCCTTTCCTGATTACAGATAAAATTTCGTCTATATTTTCGTTACTCAGAGCAACTGAACCGTCGGTCCAATTATAAACGAATGGAAGATTTTTAAAAACATAATTCAACCTGCCTATTCCATGTATACCAATATTATTTCCAAGTACGGTTTCTGTTTCAATACAGTCTTTATAATAAAAATCGAACTTAAGATTGTTAAATTCCCGCTGAGTTATAATTCCTTTTCTCAGAGCTTCAACGGCATCTTCCAGGTTGGGGTAATTCAACCTTAAATATTTATAATACAAATGGGATGAATCGATACTGCAAACTGAATAACTTCCGACAGGGGTTGCACCATCGTTTTCAAAAGTTTTTTTGTTTCTAAGATTTCTTCCAAAACTGGCTCTGTAAGATTTAATAAGAACTGTATCTTCATAAACATGAAGCACATAATTTTTCCGTTCAATAATGATGCTTACATCTTCCAGCTTTGTAAAACCCTTTTTAGTCATCGCTTCAGAAAGAGGAATATCTCTTAAATTAAGTACTATCCCGTATACAACGGTACCGACTAAAAATAACAGGATACCACTTATAGCAAATATTATATTCCTAGCCACGGTTTTATTTATAAAACCAGAAGCAATTTTCTTATATGATTCTACTCTATCGGAATTCATCAGGAGAATTTAATTTTATTGACAAAATTAAGTAAAAAACAATAATTATTTGTGTTTATAATAACCAGCTCTATAAAAAAAAACCCAACCAATTGTGGTTGGGTTAATATAACAATTTGGTTGGGGTTATACTTCCATTATTTCTATTTCTTTATGCTTCAGAATCTCATCTACTGATTTAATGTGCTCATCTGTTAATTTCTGAACTTCATCGCTGAAATGCTTAAGTTCATCTTCCGATATTTTTTTATCTTTTTCTTCCCTCTTCAAATGATCATTTGCATCCCGGCGTACATTCCGGATAGCAATTTTAGTATCTTCACCAAATTTTTTAATCAGTTTAACAAAATCTTTTCTTCTTTCTTCAGTAAGTGGAGGAACGGGAATCTTTAAATTTGTTCCATCGCTTACGGGATTAAAACCAATGTTTGCTTCTAAAATAGCTCTTTCAATAATTGGCACCATTGATTTATCCCAAGGTGTTATGGAAAGTGTATGTGCATCAAGCACAGATAAATTACCAACCTGGCTAATCGGCGACATAGCGCCATAATAATCAACCCGGATTCCATCAAGCAAAGCTGTTGTAGCTTTACCGGTTCTTACTTTGGATAATTCACCTCTAAGTGTATCAAGAGATTTACCCATCCTGGTATTTGCGTCTTTTACAATGGGGTTCATTTTACCCTCGATGATTGTTATAAATAAAACTAATTATGAAATATAAGTTCCTATTTGTTCACCTTTAACCAATTTTAACAGATTGCCCGGAGCATCCATATTAAAAACTATCATCGGAAGATCATTTTCCTGGCACAGGCTAACGGCGGTTAGATCCATCACCTTTAAATTCTTTTTAAGTATATCAATGTATGAAATGGATTCAAACATTAGGGCTGCAGGATTTTTCTCCGGGTCAGAGTCATAAACGCCTTTCACCCTGGTTCCTTTAACAATTACATCAGCGCCTATTTCTACAGCTCTTAAAGAAGCTGCCGTATCTGTGCTGAAATAAGGATGACCTGTACCGGCACCAAAAATAACCACTCTGTTTTTTTCCAGGTGTCTTATTGCTCTTCGCCTAATGTAAGGTTCTGAAATCTCCTCCATTTTAATTGCACTCATAAGTCTTGTGAATATCCCTTTTTTTTCGATAGCATTCTGCAATGCCAGGGCATTAATCATAGTTGCAAGCATACCCATTTGGTCACCTGTAGCCCTATCGATTCCCTGCGAAGATGCGCTGAGCCCTCTATAAATATTTCCACCGCCTATAACTATTCCGAGCTGCACACCGATTGTATGAACCTTTTGTACTTCGTCAGCAAAAAAATCGAGAACTTCCGCGGAAATACCAAAGCCCTGAATACCCATCAATGATTCTCCACTAAGTTTCAGCAATACTCTTTTATACTTCAAATTGTTCATCCGGTATCTTCAAAAATTATAAAAATAAATAAAAATGTATCTTAATATAAAAAAAAGGTCTTAATTTTAATTAAGACCTTTTGGATTCGAAAAAGTGTTATTTATTCTCGTCTCCGAGATGAAATCGCTTGAAAAGCGCAATTTTAGTCTGCGTCTGATTCTTTTTATTAAACTCGTTAATAAGATCGCTTACCGATTTAGTATTGTCTTTAATAAATGCTTGCTCTACAAGACAATTTTCCTGGTAAAATTTGTTCAATCTGCCTGTTGCAATTTTTTCTAAGATCTGTTCAGGCTTTCCCTCCTTACGGGCTAATTCTTTATAGATTTCCATTTCTTTATCCATAATATCTTTGGGAACTTCCTCCCTGTAAACACAAAGGGGTCGCATGGCAGCTACCTGCATAGCAATATCTTTTGCTATTTGCGTTAGTTCTTCTTTACCAGTTGTAACGTTATCAAATTTTACAATAACTCCCAGTTTAGAACCCATGTGCACATAATCCACAAGTAATCCGTTCTCGGCAGCTTCAATGGCAACTCTTGATATCTGAACTTTTTCACCTACCTTACCCATAACTTCATCAACTTTTATTTTGATGTTATTATTTGATGATAAAAGGTCATCAACGTTATTAATTTTATTTTCATAGACAAAAGTTAAAACTGAATTCGTTAATCCCGTAAAATCTTCACTCTTAGCAACAAAATCAGTTTCACAATTAACTTCAACTATAGCTCCAAATTGTCCATCATCTGAAATTTTAGTTGCTATCATACCTTCGTTTGCAGTTTTCTCAGCTCGTTTAGCAGCAACTGAAGCACCCTTCTTACGAAGTATTTCAATTGCTTTTTCAAAATCGCCGCCAGCTTCGGTAAGAGCTTTTTTACAATCCATCATACCTGCACCGGTCTTTTTTCTTAACTCATTTACTTGAGCGGCTGATATCGACATAATTGGTATTCCTTTCAAAATTAGTTCTTAGAAGATTTCTCTTCTTTATCCTTTTCAGATGTCCCGGATTCTTCAGATTTAATTTCCGGCTCCGCTTCTGATTTCTGTTTTTTCTCGGCTTCAGATTTTTTCTTCTCTTCAGCTTTCTTTTCGGCAAGTTCTTTTCTTGCTCGTTCCTTTGCAGCAGCTTCTTCTGCTTTTTCTGCTTCCCGTTCTTTCTTCAGTCTTTCTTTCTCCGCAGCTTCTTCGGCTCTAATTTCCTTCAACTTGGCTTCCCCTTCTATTATAGCATCAGCCATATGCCTTGTAATTATTTCAACGGTTTTAACCGCATCATCATTAGCAGGGATTATATAATCCGCTACATCAGGATCGCAATTAGTATCAACGATAGCAAATACAGGAATCCTTAACCTGTGTGCTTCTTTAACAGCTATATCTTCTTTTTTAATATCTACAATAAAGATTGCTCCAGGAATTTTATTCATGGTTTCAACCCCTTCAAGAACTTTTTTCAATTTATCCTTTTCACGGGTTAGAAATAATCTTTCCTTTTTTGTAATCTTATCAAAAGTTCCGTCAGTCTCCTGCTTCTCAATATTATTCAACCGCTTAATACTTTTACGTATAGTTGAAAAGTTTGTAAGCATCCCGCCAAGCCAGCGCTCGCTGACCCAGTTCATACCGCACCTTCTTGCTTCGGTTTCAATAATATTTTTTGCCTGATTTTTTGTTCCGACAAACAGAACTCTTTTACCGTCAGCAACAAGTTTTGAAAGTTCCTCTGCCGATTCGGATAAAAGTCCCTGAGTTTTTTTTAGATCGATGATATGAATCCCGTTTTTCTCCATGAAAATGTAAGGTTTCATCTTTGGATTCCAACGGCGGGTAAGATGACCGAAATGCGCACCAGCCTCGATGAGTGTAGTTATATCTACTTTTTTCATTATATCTCCTGTTTAGCTTCTACTTCCATCAACTTTACCTTCCATCCCTGTTAATCGGGACACAGGCGGTAAATCAGGAAGTATGATTAATTAAATTTATGTTCAAGTTTAAGTTCAAGAATAATACCTGAACATTTACGCGAACAAGGTAATTATCTCTTAGAAAACTGAAATCTTTTTCTTGCTTTTGGCTGACCGTATTTTTTCCTTTCAACCATTCTTGGATCTCGGGTTAACAATCCCAAAGCTTTTAATGCTGGTCTGTAATCAGGGTTAAGGTCAATTAATGCCCGTGCAATGCTTAATCGGACTGCCTGAGCCTGTCCGGTTGTTCCGCCACCGTTTACATTTACTTTCACATCGAAATTGCCGAGAGTTTCCGTGGTTTTGAATGGAAGTAAGATGTCTTCACGACTAAGTAACTGCGGGAAATATTTTTCAAATTCCTGGCTGTTAACAGTAATTACACCGTTACCATTTCTTAAAATAACTCTTGCAACGGAAGTTTTTCTTCTTCCAACATAAATTTTGTCGGCCATTAATTACTTCTCCATAAAGCTGATTGTTTCAGGTTTTTGCGCAGTATGAGGATGATCTTCACCTGCATAAACTTTTAATTTCTTAATTAATTTTTTTCCAAGTCTGTTTTTAGGCAGCATTCCTCTAACGGCGTTCTCAACAATAAACTCAGGTTTTTTAACCAGCATATCCTGTATATTAGTTATTTTCTGACCACCAGGATAACCAGTATGTCTTATATATTGTTTAAGAGTTTCCCTTTTACCGGTTACTTTTATTTTATCGGCATTAACAACAACTACGAAATCACCTGTGTCCATATTAGGTGTAAAAATAGCTTTGTTCTTGCCCCTGATAATGCTTGCAACCTGAGAGGCTAATCTCCCTAGAATCTGATCCTTAGCATCCACAAGATACCATTTTTTGTCTGCATCTTCCGTGCGTATGAATTTAGTCAATTTTTCTTGTTTCACGTATTTATCCTCCGAAACCTGAAATCATTTCAAATAAAGAGGTGAAAGATATATTTAAGCTGGTGAAAAGTCAAGAAATATTAACGCATATTATATCAGATATCGTCAGACAATGCCCCTCAGTATCAAGACTCAGGGGCATAAAAACAATAAATGTTACTTATACTGCTCCAGATTAAAGGAAGGCATCTCAAATTTTTGAAACCCCGATGGCGCAGAAAACAATGAATTGTCTAAATTCTGAGGCGCTACCTCCACTACTTCAATGGTATTTACCAGTTTGCCGGACTCATAAACGTTCACCTCCATTGGAAAATAATTTTGAGCATTTAGTTTCGATTTCCAGTCTGAGCCACCTCCACCCATAGGATTTCCCATAAACATAAATCCTCCTAACTTATCAGTTATCCAGGATTCTGTAATGTAACCTTCATCCTCAACAATCCATTTTTCACATTCATAACCTTTAATAACTTTTTTCTCACCAGTCATAGTAATTTTTCCTTCGAAGGATTCATCTTCAAAATAAGATTCTGCTTCAGAAAGATCTAACGGCATTTCCATGTACATTTTTTGCTGCGGCATTACAATCATCATTTTCTTAGATTGTGAATCAAAGATCATTGCCCCAACTTCCTCAACATCTTTCAAATCAAATCTGAACTTCTGACCTTTTACCATATAGTCCATTAATTGAGATTTTCCATCTTCTGAAATCTTAATTTTTATCTTACCCTCGAATTGCGTTTGGGCAAAAACAAAATTCTGCGGGAGGAAAAATAGTACTATGAAAAAAATTGTAAAAAACAACTTCCTGTTAAACATGTGCACTCCTTTTTTTGTTAAAGAAAAGATGAACCAAAATTAAATGTTTTTATCATTCCAAAAAATTTTGGCTGAAAAGAATTAAAGGCTTCTTTACCGACAATCATAAGTTTAATATTAAAGTCCTGACTGGTTTCTGTTCTAAGATAAACATTTTGAATATAATAATTTTCAATGATTTCAGGATCATTGTAATAGGCTATACAGTCATCAAATTCAATCTGGTACATATATTTTTGTTCATTGAAATAATACTTGTCCCTTACTTCAAGATGAATATACGGTGGAGGATTATAAAGTCCGTCTGAAGCCCAGAAGGTTACGCCATCAAGTTTATTCTTTACATTTTGATCAACGAATGTCCAGCCTTTAGGATATTTAATTGAAACGTTAAGTGTGTTTTCTTTATATAACTGATCGAGATTTGTTGTATCTGCATCAATATCTCTTAATGAAAACTGTTGTGAAGCCTCGGCTTCGGTTGTTTCAAAAACTTCAGTTTCATTATTATTCAGTACTTCTTCCTCAACAATTTCCGAAGTGCTTATATATTCATGAAACTCAACAGTATAGAATTTCGGATTTACCATCGCATTCTGAACAGATAAATTTGCAAGGAAAGTAATGAACATGAATCCTATTAAATGAATTACAATTGAAACCGAAGAAGCTCTCAACCATTTTATGAATACTGTTTTTTTATCTTTATAAGAAATCATATATACTTTTCAATAGAAATGAAATACTTTCATGGTTTTACTTTACTTTGAAGCTTTTTTCAAAATCGCTAACTTTAAATTCTAATTTTAAACTAACAAAAGAAAGTCTATGAATTATCTGATAACAGGCGGTGCCGGATTCCTGGGCATCAATTTAGTAAGATATTTACATTCCAGGGGGCATAAAGTAGCCTCACTGGACATTGTTCAGTTCGATTATAAGGATATGAACGACAAAATTGAGATTATTACAGGCGATATTCGTAATAAGGAAATTGTAGAAAAAGCGGTCCAGGGTAGGGATATAATTGTTCATACTGCAGCAGCTCTTCCCCTTTATAAAGCCGAAGATATTTATTCCACTGATATTAACGGTACAAGAAATATGATTGAGGCGGGAAAACGTGCAGGCATAAAAAGATTTATTCATATTTCGTCCACAGCAGTTTATGGAATTCCGGATCATCATCCATTATTAGAAGATGATAAGCTTGATGGTGTTGGTCCATATGGAAAAGCAAAAATACTTGCTGAAGAAGAATGCGTGAAAATGCGGAAAGATGGAATGTGTGTTCCTATTCTTCGTCCAAAATCCTTTATTGGTCCGGAAAGACTTGGCGTATTTGATCTTCTGTACGATTGGGCATTGGATGGACGCGGTTTTCCAATGATAGGTAATGGCAAGAACAGGTATCAGTTACTCGACGTAGAAGACCTTTGTGAAGTCATATATTTATGCGCAACACTTGATGAAAAAATTGTGAACGATACTTTTAACATCGGTGCAAAAGTTTTCACAACAATGAGAGAAGATTACCAGGCAGTTCTTGATAAAGCAGGTCATGGAAAAAAAATAAAATCACTTCCTGAGAAACCAATTATTTTTACTTTAAGAGTTCTTGAGGCAATGAAACTTTCCCCTCTATATAAATGGGTATATGAAACTGCTTCAAAGGATTCTTTCGTTTCAATCGAAAAGGCTGAAAAAATTCTTGGCTATAAACCAAAGTATTCAAATAAAGATGCTTTGTTAAGAAATTTTCATTGGTATATAGAACATCGGGATGAATTCAAAGATACAGGTGGAGTTTCTCATCGTGTTCCGTGGAAGTAGGGAATTTTAAGGTTAGCTAAAGTCTTTTTTTAAATCTGTGGAAATTGAATTGATCTAATCATAACTTACAATGAAGTTTAAAAGTATTCAAAAAGGAGTAGCTATGGCAACAAAAAAAGATTATCTGAAAGAAGTAATTAAACATATTGATATTAAGCGACACAATGTTGTTCCGCTTGTTGATGATATGAAAGATATGGCTTTTTCTGCAAGAGACTTAAACCGGGCTGCATCAATCTATAATATGATGATACAGGATAAGGAATGCGGAATTATTCTTACACTTGCAGGCAGTTTGTTCAGTGCAGGATTGAAAAAAGTAGTGTACGATCTTGTTATGAATAATATGGTTGATGCAATTGTTTCCACCGGTGCTATTATTGTTGATCAGGATTTTTTTGAAGCACTTGGATTTAAACATTATAAAGGAACCAAGTTTGTAGATGATAATGAAATGCGTGAACTTATGATTGACAGAATTTATGATACTTACATTGACGAGGAAGAACTAAGAATCTGTGATGACACAACTGCCAAAATATTTGATAGTCTTGAACCAAGACCATATTCATCACGCGAACTTTTATGGGAATTCGGAAAATATCTTGAAGATAATGGCGGACCGAAAGTAGATGATTCCGTTATATGGGCTTGCTATAAAAAGAACGTCCCGATTTTTGTGCCTGCTTTCTCAGATTGTTCAGCAGGATTCGGATTTGTTGTTCATCAAACCAATAATCCGGATAAACATATTTCTTTAGACGCTGCTAAAGATTTTCTGGAATTAACGAAAATTAAACTTGCCTCTAAAATAACCGGCATATTTATGATCGGCGGAGGTGTTCCTAAAAACTTTACACAGGATATAGTTGTAGCCGCCGATATACTTCAGGAAGATGCCGAAATGCATAAGTATGCTATTCAGATTACTGTTGCAGATGAAAGGGATGGTGCTCTTTCCGGTTCAACACTAAAAGAAGCAAGTTCCTGGGGTAAGGTTGAAACAACTTATGGGCAAAT
>JAWOIK010000169.1:0-5090 GCA_046484705.1 Ignavibacteriaceae bacterium
TTCCCGTATCGACACCAGGTACAGGGGAAATGCTCAGGGTCCTCCCGATGAAGTCTATGTTTACCGCCCTGGCGGTACCACAACCGTTAATGGTTCAATCAATCAGGCAACATTCTCCCTGATACTGACAAAGATGATAATTTCATAGGTTTTGCCCCCGTATTTGCGAAGAATGATCTAACAGGATACACTCTTGTGAGCAATAAGCTTATCAATCTGCCAAATAGTGAAGATGACATGATGCGATCGGCAACCTTTGATGGGAAGAAATTTAATGAACTAGAACATAGCGAGTGGGAAATAAAATCTATTCTCAGTCTCTTCAATAGAAAAAATATTGAGAAAAATAGTTATGCTTATTTTTATTCTGATGCCACCGAGGAAAAGTTTAAAGCAAGCATTAAAAATTATAGTATAGTTCATATTGCAACACACAGTTTTATAAATGAATCCCAACCGCAAATTTCGGGAATTGTTTTTGCACAGCCTGACACAAATCAAAATTCAGCAGAGGATGGAATTCTTTATGCTGGTGAAATTTACAATCTTGATTTAAATGCTGACCTTGTGGTCTTAAGCAGCTGCGAAAGCGGATTAGGTAAATTAATTAAGGGGGAAGGAATGATGGCTCTAACCCGCGGGTTCCTTTATTCCGGAGCAAATAATGTTCTTTTTTCTTTGTGGAAAGTTCCCGATAAACCAACAAGTGAATTGATGGTGGAGTTTTACAAAAATATTTTATCCGGCAACAGTTATGGTAATTCATTGAGGGAGGCAAAACTAACCCTTATTAAAAATTCATCAACATCGAGACCTCGTTCCTGGGCAAGTTTTATTTTAGTAGGGGGAAACTAATTTCTTTCATTTATCAGTAAAAGAATAATAATACTCCTGCATTATATCCTTACCATTTTGATTATAGCAATTTTTTGATACCTGATTTTCAATATTTCCACTAAATCTGCAAATACATTTATACCATATTCCAATAATTATAATTAATAATAATCCTTAGAAAGGAGTACAGTTATGTTTAGTGGGAAAGACCAATCTCAGAAATCCGGTTTCGGAAAAAACAAGGTTGGGTTAGTTTTAGTGCTGGTATTAGTATCAATCCCGGTTTTGCTGTTTAATGGTTGTGAAAGTAAATATCCCGTAGAACCGGGAATAAATAGCCCGGTTTCTGTTGAAAAAACTAATGACGGCAGAATTTTCTTTACAAGCAACCGTGACGGAAATTATGAAATTTATGTCATGGATGCCGATGGAACTAATCTTACAAGATTAACTAACAACCCTGCATGGGATGATGATCCATCTTCCTACGGTAAATTATTAGTTTTTTCAAGTAACCGGGACGGCAACTCCGAAATTTACACTATGAATTCTAATGGTACAGGACTTACGAGGTTAACAGATGATCCGGCGCTTGATATTCAGCCAAAGTGGTCACCTAATGGTAAACAAATTGTTTTTGTTAGCACCCGGGATGGAAACGGAGAGATATATTCAATGAACTCTAATGGGACAGGACTTACCCGGTTAACAAATCATCCTGCTTTAGATGAACATCCTGCCTGGTCTTCAAACGGAAAGCAGATTGTTTTTTCAAGTACCAGAGATGGTTTTAGTAAGATTTTTGTGATGAATGCAGATGGTTCTAATATTACCAAATTAACTGATGATGAATTAGCCGCCGATTATGATCCGGTCTGGTCATCAAATAATAATCAGATTGCTTTTACAAGATTTGTGGATGGCAATTATGAAATATTTGTAATGAATTCTGACGGGTCCGGCCTTACAAATATCACAAATAATTCTGTGAATGACTTTTTCCCTAACTGGTCAAGCAATGGAAAAAAGATTGTTTTTACAAGTGAACGTGATGGTAATATTGAATTATATTCAATGAATGCTGATGGAACAGGTTTAACCCGTTTAACTAATAATCCGGCAATTGATTATCACGCAGAATGGGGTAAATAATTCGATTATTTAATTAGTAAAGAGGCAGGATGGTTATATATTTCCTGCCTCTTTTAATTAAAATTCCAGAAGAATTTTATTGTAGAAAATAGAATTTTCCTATGTATAATACTTCATTCTCATCTTCAATACGCCAGTAATAAAGCCCGGATGGATTAAATGTTTTTGGACTAACTTTAACATTGTAATCAGGAAACTGTAATGGGTCTGCTACGGCTTTATAAATTTCTTCCTCAAGATTATTCATAATCTTAATTGATACTTCTTCCTGTTCAACCATACGCCAGCTGAAAATCACATTATTATTTTTGATCGTATCACCTAAAACCGGTGAAAGAACTGTATCAATCTTTTCATTTGATGACCGGATATTTTCGTTTATCCAATCCTCGATATATTGCGATTGTTCGAAAGCAGGACCTGTTAACACAGTAAAATCATCTTTTGGCTGAATAACTTCCGGTATGGGTTCTATTGATTCGTCTATCTGCTCATCAACTTGTTTATCCTCAGTAATAATTATTTCAGAATCAATTGATTCGCCATATTTAATATTAAAAATTATAAGTAGAAATATTATCGCAGCCGTGCTAAGCGCAATTGCCCATCTTTTGGGAGTTGACAGACCTAAAAATCTTTCGATGATGCTGAATCCTGGTTTCAGGTTAGAAGATCTATTTTTCTCTAATAGTGACCTGCCTTCCTGTTTAATTAGTCTGACTGCGGCTTCTGACGATTTTAATTCTTTGAAACATAATTCACATTGGAAATAATGTTCTTCAAAATCTCTCATTTCTTCTTCAGGCATATCACCAGAAAGGTAATCTGCAATCAGATCATCACGGTTTTTTATTTCACAAATCATATTGAATTCAAGTTATTATTTACTTCCTTACACTAATCTTATTTGCTATTAACATCAGATTATTGAAAATATTTATCTGCTTTAATTTCTTTCAATAGCAGTTTAAGTGCATAATTGATTCTTTCGCTCACTCTGCGATGTTCCAGATTTAAAGTATTTGCAATTTCTTCGATTGATTTATCTTCATAAAAGCGCAAAATAAGAATTTCCAGGTACTTCGGTTTTAGTTTTTTCAAACAGACTCTTAATCTTGATTTCTCTTCAGTATCGATAATATCGTTTAGAACATTCCCGGAGTCCTGAATTTTATTACTTAATTCCGTTCTTACCCTGTAAAATCCTTTTTTCTGCTTTCTGAAAAATTGTCCTACAATATTTGTTGCAATTCCGACAATGTAAGCTTCAAGTGGTTTTTGATAATCGGGTTTAAAGAAACCCTTTCTTAAACTGTCGAGCACTGCCTGGTTAATTTCGCTAATAATATCTTTTTGTTCATCGTCGGATGCTTTTCCCCTTAACCTGATCGATACGAGCAGACGGGTTCTTTCGCTGAATCGGTTGAACAACAAATTCTCCGCCTCGGTATCGCCGTTAGCGATTCGAACTGAAAGTATTTTATCCTCTTGACTTAGCATCATTAAATAAAATTAAATCTTTTTCAATATTCACAACGAATTTGCAAATAGTCTGATAATAAAGCAACTATCCCGGCTTAAAGGGATTATACATTAATATCCATATCTAATAAAATATTTACTGAGGAGGTACTAATGAAACGAAATTTTCTTTTATCGTGGTGGATAATAATTGCGCTTTTTACCAGTTTGAATGCGCAGACTTATATCGGGAATCTCACTTTAAGGACTCAATCAGAAATTGATGATTTCAACTATTCATCTGTTACCGGTAATCTAAGAATTACTGAAATGACAAGTGGAAATATTACAAATCTAAATGGTTTATCAGAACTAACAACTATAGGTGGTGATTTATCAATTACTCAAAACCGGCAGTTAACAACTCTAAATGGACTAAACAATTTAACTTCTATTGGCGGGGATTTAGATATCGGAGGCGACGTATATAACATAGTAGCATTATCAAATTTAAATAGTATTTCAGGCGATTTAGGAATATCTCATAATCGAGCACTTACTAATCTTAATGGCTTAGAAGGAATTACTTCAGTACTTACTTTTTCTCTGCATAGCTGCAGTGAGTTAACAAGTATTCAGGCGTTATCAAATTTATCGTCGGTTGAAAATATAAGTATCAATGGAAGTAGCAACCTTAGTGATTTTTCAGGTTTAGAAGGGATTACTTCAGTTAGCGGCTATATAAGAATATCAGGTAACAGTATCACCAGTTTAAATGGTCTGAACAATCTTAGCTCAATTGGCGGGGAATTAAGTATTTCTAATACTGACCTTCTTGTTAGTTTAGATGCATTATCTAATCTAACTTCAATTGGGACAGACCTGACACTAAATTTTAATGACGTAATAACTAACCTTAATGGATTTTCCAACTTAAGTTATATTGGGGGTGATCTGGAAATTAGGAGAAATCCTTCACTCAGTTATTTTTGTGGAATCTATAACCTATTAAATACCGATGGACTTGAAGGCAATTTTTTAGTTTCTGAAAATGCTGTTAACCCGACTATTCAGGAATTAATTGATTGTGGTTCTTGTGAGGGAATAAATCCTCCCAATGCAAATGCAGGCGGCGATATATTAGCTTTAGTAAATGGTATTGTATATCTGGATGGCAGCAATTCATCAGATCCTGATAATGATTTACTCTCATTTAACTGGTCCATTATTACCAAACCTCAAGGCAGCAATGCTGAATTATCAGATAGTACAAATGCTTCACCAGCTTTTATTGCTGATATTTCAGGTGAATACGCAATACGACTGATTGTGTCTGATGGTTGTGTAAATAGTGAGCCGGATTATATTTTAATAACAGCTCTTACAATTGAAGAAGCACTTGAAGATCCAAAAGATATAGTTCAGAATTTCCCATTAAATTCAGGTAATAAAAATGCATTAACATCTAAACTAGATAATGCAATTGACAAATATAATGCCGGTGATTTCATTGCAGCCAAAAATATTTTAAATGCTTTCCTTAATCAACTCAACCAGTTTGTAACAGATGGATTAATTAGCTTAGCCGAAGCCCAGCCATTGATTGACTATGTTAACCAGATAATTGCTGCAATAAATTC
>JAWOIK010000072.1:0-7139 GCA_046484705.1 Ignavibacteriaceae bacterium
ATAAACCCGTGCTTCAGAAAAATATCCGATAATACCGGCATCCTTTGAAGCAACAGTTTTAATCTCTTTAAACTCATCTGTCCTTATGAAGTTAGCAACTTCCTTATATGAATTTTGCAGACCTTTTACATAAATATCGCTCGCTGGTTTTATAATTGTAAACGTCATATGTGAATGTATCATTAAAATTAATACTGCATAAACCGATATTAATGAAACATTGAACTTTGTTTTATAATCCGACAGAAGGTTGATTAGCGCAGCTATTATTAATATTAACAAAGGAATAAATACCAAATTGAACTGGGTGATTGTAATTCCTTTTAATATAAAATAAGCATAGAGTGAAATAAAAAAAGTCAGTGCGATCAACATACCATTGAAACGCAATCTTTCCAGCAGTCTTACAAGTTCCTCAATAAATTTTTGATCGCGTTTTGATGCAAGGATAAAAATTACTACTGTTATGATTACCAGGAGCATAAACTCCGGAATGTTTCCACCAAGCAATAATTTTATATTTATGAAAGTATCATCAGCAATGGTTTCGATAAAACCGGATCCGGCAATTAATTTATATACGTTTGGTACAATGGTACCGAAATGCAGATACGCAAAAAGCATCCATGCAGAAATAACGACTAATAAAGTTATACTTGTTATTATTGACTTAATTTTATGATGTTTATTTAGAATAAATTGATTCAGTATAAAAATGAAAGAGAACAGAATAAATTCCGGTCTTAATAAAGATGCCGATCCCAGCAAAAGTCCATAAATATATGGATGCCTGATGTGGTAGCGATCGGAGTAAGAATATAATAGAAACAAAAAGAAAGCTAAAGCCGCTGTTGCTTCTAATCCGCTAATTGACCATCTCAGAAATATCGGGTTTAGACATAATGATAATGCTGCAATAAATTTAATGGTTGATTTGATTCTTAAAACATCGGCTAATTTTAAGAATAGTATAACACTCAGAAATGTAAATGTCCCGCTCAGCAGCCCTAGAGATAACTCAGGATCATCTGTTAAGATTGAGACAAATGAACCGATAATCAGCCAAAGCGGTGAGATCGAGCCGTAAGTGATCTGTCCTGTAAACGAAAATCCTTCACCATTTAATAATCCATTTATAAAAACCAGGTGTAAATAAGTTTCTTCAGGAATAAAATCCGGATAAAGAAACTGCGCAAGAACAACTGGTAACAGTCCCAATATTACGGCAAGTGTAACACTTAACAAGGAGTATATTTTCTGCTGTTTCATAAAATGATATAAATTATTGGTTAAGCCAGGATTTCCAGATTTCCGGTTTATAACCTACAGTAATTAATTTACCATTTCTTATAACCGGTGTTTTTAATAAAAGGGAATCGTTTAGTATTTCTTCCTCAATATCAAAAACCACAAAGGACATGTTTCTTTTTTTATACTGATCACCGTTCCTATCAAGCAGGTCTTCAATTATAAAAACCTGCAAAATGTTATTAAGTTCTCCCCGGCTCAGATTTTTTTCTCCAATATTTCTGAAGTGAAAAGGAATACTCCTTTCCTTGAAGAAACGTTCTGCCTTCTGGGTACTTTTACATTTCTTTGTACCGATGATTTGAATATTCATAAATACCAAAAAACTCTAACCTCTCAATAAAAGATAATAAAAATTGTATAACTTATTTCATCTGTTTAGATTTGATAACAATTTTCACAAAATAAAAGTTACTCCAAAATGAAAAATACAATCAAACTATCTTTGCTTTTATTAATAACAATATTTATTAATCTATCTGCCCAGTCCTACTACGGTATTGATACAGATACTGTCAACGCTCAGAAATTCGACATGGGAAAAATGTGGACCTTCGAAAATTTTCCCTTCAGTTTGTTTGAGAGTGAATATAACTTTATCCCTTCTGCTGAGTGGCTGGAAAAAATGCAGAAAGCAGCTTTAAAATTCGGAGGAGGGTGTACAGCTTCTTTCATATCCGAGGATGGATTAATTATGACTAATCATCATTGTATAAGAAATACTCTTCCAAAACTTAATCAGGATGATGAGGACATTCTGTTAAATGGATTTTATGCGGAAACTCCGGACCAGGAAAGATCAGTACCCGGTTTAAAGGTTGAACAAATGTTATACTTTAGTGATGTAACAGATGAAATATTGAAATACATGAGTTCCGGAAACGATGACACAGAAAAAATTAAATTAAAAAATGAAAAGATTGAAGAAATACAGAAAAGATATTCAGAAGAGGATCCGGACCTGGTTTATAAAATAACTTCTTTATATAATGGCGGAAAATACTCATTATATGGATATAAAATTTATGATGATATCCGGCTTGTTTTTGTACCTGAATTATTTACTGCAAAGTTAGGAGGGGATTATGATAATTTTACTTATCCCCGGTACGGACTTGATTGTGCGTTCTTCCGTGCTTATGAAAATGATGAACCGGTTAATGCACAATATTATTTCAACTGGAATATGGATGGAGTTGTGGAAGATCAACCGGTTTTTGTTGTTGGGAATCCCGGATCTACTGAAAGAATAAATACAATGGCACAAATTGAATATTCCAGGGATGTACAATATCCTATGATGGTATCGATGCTGAAAGATCTTTATGTGATATATGAAGATCTGGTAATTGAAGATAATGCCCAGGATTTGAGTCTTGTCGCAAGATTATATTCAATAGGAAACGCACTTAAAGTTTATGAGGGAACTTATAAAGGATTGCTTGATCCGTTTCTTGTTGCCAGGAAAAAAGATTTTGAAAAGACATTCAGAGCTTCAGTAAAGTCAGATACAGAACTTCAGGAAAAATATGGTCATTTGTGGGATGATATTGCCAAATCCAGAAAAGAAACTGCAATTGATGCGGGTCGTGCTTTTGCATACCAGATAAGCGGATTTTATTCTCCTGCTTATTTATTTATAGCAAGGGATTTGGTAAAACTTGCAAATCAGATTAGTCTGCCGGAGGACGAAAGATCTGATCTTTTTAAGGAGGATAAATTAAAAGGCACGATTGAAAATATCTTTCCGGCAAATTTTGATAAAGAACTCCAGGACAAACTTTTGTTTGTGCATGTAAATGTAATTCAGAGAAATCTTCCGGATAATGATGAACTTGTAAAAAGTTTATTTGACGGGAAAACCGGTAAAGAAGCCGTAGATTATCTATTGTCAAAATCAAAAATTACAAATAAGGAAGATGTTATCAGCCTGGCTGAAAGCGGTGCAGATGCAATACTAAATTCAGATGATCCGTTTATCTTTTACGTATTAAACACACAGGAAAAACTGGCTGAGATTATTTCCAAAAACAAAGCCTGGAATGATAAAGAAAGTAATGCTAAACAACAGCTTGGTGAAGCTCTATTTAAAGTTTTCGGTGAATCAATTCCGCCTGATGCAACATTTACTTTAAGGATAGCAGATGGTATAGTTAAAGGATATGATTACAATGGTACCCGTGCCCCTATCAAAACAACTTTTTATGGTGCATTGGACAGGTATTATTCATTTGATAAAAAATTCCCTTTTAATCTTCCTGAAAGATTTGAGAACCTGCCGTCTGAATTTAACCTTTCCGCCACTTTAAACTTTATAAGTACAAATGATATCATAGGCGGGAACTCCGGCAGTGCAGTACTTAATCTTAAAGCTGAAGTAGTGGGTTTAGCATTCGACGGAAATATAGAAAGTCTTCCGGCAAGTTTTATTTATACTACCGAGGCAAACCGTACAGTTAGTGTAAGCGCTGTTGGAATGATTGAAGCTATTCGAAATCTTTATAAAGCATATCCATTAAGTGAAGAAATAATTAACGGCAAAAGGAAATAGGAGGTCTAAGTGAAAAAAATAGTAATTCTTTTTGTTCTCTTTTTTATTGTTTCAGCTTCAGGACAAACCCATAAAAAGCCTAAAACCAATTATGATCCTTTAGATATTACGATCCGTGAAATAAAAAGTAAAATTTCTTATAATCTTGAATTGCTTGAGAGAGAGTACTTAACAAAACTGAGTTACAGGGATTATATACGTGCAAAGGATGTTCTTATTGATTCGTATAAAATGTTAATGGCAATTCCGGATGAAGATGAATACAGTTATGCGGAGCCTTATGCAATCAGTGACTCAGAATTTTCAGCCCTGATATCGAGCATTAAAAATGAATCATTTGAATCTGACATGCTTTCGGTTGTTCAAATTTCTGCCAAGTACAATTACTATACTGTTAACCAGGTTGTAAGATTAATTGATCTGTTTTCCTTCTCAAACGGTAAGTTAGAAGTTGTTAAAATAACATACCCTAATGTTATTGACCAGCATAATTCGCATCAGATAATTAATGCATTTACTTACTCGGCAGATAAAGAAAAGGTAAGACAAATTATTGCTTCATTTCCTGAAAGATAATTTTTATGCACTGGCTTATACTTTTTATCGCCGGTCTTTTTGAAATTGCCTGGGCTGTTGGTTTGAAATACTCAGATGGTTTTTCAAAACTATGGCCCAGTGTATTTACAATTGTCTGTATGGTTATAAGCATGGGTTTACTTGCATATGCGGTAAAACATCTCCCGGTTGGAACTGCTTATGCCATCTGGACAGGAATCGGAGCTGTTGGCACTGCGATATTAGGAATAATTCTTTTTAATGAATCAAAGGAGTTTATAAGAATATTTTTCATCTTCTTAATAATCGCGGGTATAGTTGGTTTAAAGTTATTTTCGGGTGAGCAGACTTAGCATAGAGCAGGGGGCAAGACACATAGAGTATCCTGGTATAAAGTTCAAGTGATAGATAATAAAATCAAAATTTAATTGGTAAATCATTCAATCAATCATTCGGGGATTTGATCACAGTACCAATCTTGGTTGCTTCATTAAACAATTGTTCAGCAAGTATAATACTGGTTTCAATTTCAAATCCTGAATAAAATAATGCTTCGGCTACCCAGGTATTGCAAGTACGGAAAAGGTGATATGAATCCGGAGATTTGAAGAATTTAATTTTACCTCCTGCCTGGTTGTTAAGAATAACAGGGTTTCCGGAATCATCTCTATAGAATGAACCGGACAGGAATTCATTGAGTTTTCTTAATTGACCTTGATCGAGTGTAATTTTTATTACGATTTCAGAGTAATCAAATAAGGATTCTTTAGAATAAGTTATACCTTCAACTCTCAATGTACTTGGAGTTGAATAGAACAAAGCTCCGAATGCAAGCCCTGAATCAAATCCCGGGTGCTGGTAAAATTCTTCATCACCCCATCCGAAATCTATTAAGTTATAACCCATGAAGTATTTTGCTTCCGGAATTATTGCTGTGTCAATCTGTTCAGGTGTAAAAACTAATGCCGTATGCCAATTTTGTTTTATCAGATAAACTGAGTCAAACTTATCATCGTAAGTTTTATCCTTTACCTGAAGAGCAGGCGAGGTATGCAGAAAGAAAAATATAAATGGGTAAATAACAAATATTTTCATAATAAATTTTTATCTTTCAATCAGAAAACATAATCATTTAAACCAGAGACCATCTATGAATATTAAAATAGTTAGTTTACTGCTTTTGTTTATTATATCATTTTTAAACGCTCAATCCAATAATAATAAATATGTTATTGTTATTCATGGCGGAGCGGGATATACTTCACCGGATATCCCGGAAGAGGTTAAAACAGTTTATTTGACATCACTGAATAAAGCTCTTCAAATCGGCAAAGATATTCTTGAAAATGGAGGAAGCTCGCTTGATGCTGTTGAACAGGTCGTCCGGTATATGGAAGATGATACAGTATTTAACGCAGGGAAGGGCGCTGTATTTACGGAAGCAGGCACTCACGAACTGGATGCTTCTATTATGTTTGGAAAGGATCTGTCCTGTGGTGCGGTTGCCGGAGTAACAAAAATAAAAAATCCTGTTTCACTTGCAAGAATTGTAATGGAAAAAACACCTCATGTTTTATTTGCAGGAGATGGAGCCGATAAACTTGGCGATAAATTTAATCTTGATGTAGTTGACAATTCATATTTTCGAACGGATTTCAGATACGGGCAATGGATGAAATCAAAACAAAAAGAGAATGAACCAAAAGGGACTGTTGGCTGTGTTGCCCTTGATAGTTATGGCAATATTTCCGCTGCAACTTCAACAGGCGGAAGAGGAGATAAGTGGGTTGGCAGAGTTGGAGATTCCCCTGTAATAGGAGCCGGAAATTATGCTAACAATAATACTTGCGGAATATCCGGAACCGGAATAGGTGAATTATTCATCCGGCATAACGTAGCTTTTAATATTTCAGCACTTATTGAATATAAAGGGTTAACACTTAAGGAAGCTTGTGATGAATTAATCTTTAACAAACTTCCGGAAGGGGCTGGGGGTATTATAGCTGTTGATAAAGATGGTAATTATTATCTGCCTTTTAACACCTCAAGTATGTTCAGAGGTGCTGCTACTTCTGAGGGAATTTTTGAAACAGCAATTTGGAAATAAAGGAGATTGATCATTATGCGACCGCTTGAAAAAGACTATGCCCCGTTTTATAAAAATTACATTGAAAACATTGAGGGCGAAAATATTCTTGAAATACTTAACAAACAGAATCAGTTAACACAAAATGTTCTTAACTCTTTTTCAGAACATAAAGGCAGTTATAGTTATGCACCGGGTAAATGGACAGTTAAGGAAGTAGTGGGACATATGTCGGATACTGAAAGGGTGTTTGCGTATCGTGCGTTATGTATTGCTCGTGGTGATAAGCAGCCCCTGCCCGGTTTTGAACAGGACGATTATGTGAAGGAGGGAAACTTTAATAAGCGGAATTTATTTGATCTGAATTACGATTACAGGCTGCTTCGTGAATCTAACCTTCTGTTATTTAAAAGCTTTGATGATAAAATGTTAGCACGCAGGGGAACAGCAAGCGGTTACGAGGTTACTGTGAACGCTTTGCTGTTTATGATTGCCGGTCATTCTTTTCATCATATTGAAATTCTGAAAACCAGATACCTTTAAATTGTTTTTAAATAAAGTTATAAATTTCATCTAATATTCGTTTTGTGGCACCGAGATTTTCTCTTACGTACCGATATGAAGTTTGTCCCTTATTTT
>JAWOIK010000231.1:0-2551 GCA_046484705.1 Ignavibacteriaceae bacterium
ATGCCATTTCAGAAGAAGTATAGGAAGCAGTAACTAAATGTGCACGATGTTTAATACAATCTTTTATAAGATGTGTGTGATGAGTTTCCGGAAGAAGTGAAACAACTATGTCCGCTTTTGCAATCTGAGCACCACGATCATCATCGTCCATAACATTAAATTTTATTGCTTTTGCCCTTGGATGATCACCGACTTTTTGTTCCGCTAATTCTAAAGATTGATCGGCAATAGTTACAAACCAGTCCGACTCAGCAGTTTTGGTTAAAAGATATTTTATTAACGATGAGGATGCGCGTCCGGCACCGATTACAAGTATTTTTTTCATTTACATGGTTATTAATTATTAATGTTGTTTCAAAACTAAAACAATTGCTTATAAAGATTCAATTTGGGAGACAATAATGGAGTTATTTAATACGGTTCTATTCACTATTTTTACTAATATTATTTATCAAAATATCATGATAGGAAAATAACGATGAAAAAATCAGTATTGCTACTTCTGGCTATTCTCTTACTCACTTTACAGTTTAATGTATTTGCACAGGAAACAGGGACTCAAACAAACGTATTAGCAAAAGAAATAATCGACAAATACGTTGAAGCAATCGGAGGGAAGGAGTTACTTTCAGGAGTTGAAAACCGCACTACTATTATGCGCGGCGATATAATGGGTCAGAATGTAACCATTATTATAAAGCAAAAATGGCCGAACAAATTAAGGCAGGAAATTAAATCCGCCGGCATGGACCAGGTTATAGTTTATAATGGTGAAAAAGCCGTTATGAAAGCTGCCGGACAATCAATGGATATTTCAGGCAAAGAACTGGATGCAATTCAGATTGAGGCTAATATGGATTTGCTATTCGATCCGGAATCTTTCGGAATAAAACTTTCTTATGAAGGCGAAGCTTTGGTTGACAGTATACCTGCACATAAAATAAAGATGACACTTCCTACCGGCATACGATGGTTCCAGTTTTATGATAAGGAAACCGGTTTAAAGCTGAAAGAAAATAAAGAAATGCAGACACAGATGGGACTGATGGAACAGGATACTTTTTATTATGATTACAAAGAAATAGAAGGGAAGTTATATCCCTTTAAAATAAAACAATCCGTAGGACCGCAATCATTTGAAATGAATGTAAGCAGTGTAAGAATAAATACAGAGATGAGTGACTCAATATTTGAAATTGAAGAAGAACCTGTTCAGCAGGATAGTCCAGAGCGGGAAAGTCCAGAACAGGAATGAGAAAATATTCGGCTG
The DNA here is from genome assembly GCA_046484705.1 of Ignavibacteriaceae bacterium. Taxonomy (GTDB): domain Bacteria; phylum Bacteroidota; class Ignavibacteria; order Ignavibacteriales; family Ignavibacteriaceae; genus JAGXRK01. The sequence goes on from JAWOIK010000231.1 coordinate 1,271, forward strand.
TAGTTTTTGATCTGGGAATGGTACTTGTCCCTTTCGATTACAAAATAATGGTAAAACGGCTTGAAGCAGTTGAAACCGGATTGGGCAAACATTTTATTGACAGCTATAAAAGTAATTATCAGACTCACAGAGATTTTGAACGTGGTGACATAAGCGATAAAGATTTTGTTGATATGATGCTGAAAGTGATCGATAATAAGATTGATTCTGAAACTTTCAAAAGATTCTATTCCGAGATCTTTACTTTTAACCAGAATGTTATTGATCTTCTGCCGGAAATCAAAAAGAATTACCCGCTCTTTCTTCTTTCAAACACAAATGCAATACATCAGCAGTATGGATGGAAAGAGTTTCCTTTCATTCAACATTTTGAAAAATTGATACTATCTTATGAAGTCGGTGCAGTTAAGCCGGAGGAAAAAATCTATCGTGCTGTTGAAGCTGCTACCGGATTTCCGCCGGAAGAGCATATTTTCATAGATGATATTGCCGATTATGCAGAAGCAGCAAGGAAACTTGGCTGGGATGGAATTCAATTCACAGGGTATGATAATCTTGTATTGAATTTGCGTTCAAAAGGAATTCTTAATTCAATATGATAATGATAGGAATATGGAAGTTCTAAACGACATTAAAGTAAGCCGCTTTGTCCTCGAAGTTGATGGAAACGAGATTTATGTTATGTATGCCGAGGACAAAGAGACTTTGGAATTATACTCAACTTATACTCCGCCCAAATTAAGAGGAAAAGGACTCGCCGCAATTGTTGTTAAAGCCGGATTTGATTATGCAAAAGAAAAGAATCTGAAAGTTATTCCCGCCTGTTGGTACGTAAGAGAGTTTGCTGAAAAGTATAAAGAGTATAAGGAAATGTTAAAATGAATTCTGATATTTATTTGTGATTGTTGAAGTAATTTGTCATTTCAACTCCGACAAAGTCGGGGGAGAAATCTTTGTCGACAAAAAGACTTCTCCCTCCGGTCAAAGTGACACTTAAGATTTTTAGAGATAAATAACTACACCAATTTAGCGTTAAGAATCTTTTCGACATTTAATGCTTTTGAAACCGGGCAGCCTTCCTTTGTTGCCTCAGCAAGTTTCTGAAATGTTGCTTCATCAACTCCTTCAACGTTGCCTTCTGTATTTATAACAATTTTGGTAATTGTAAATCCGCTTTCAAGTTTTTCAAGATGAACATCGTCAACAGTTTTAATTGAGTTAACCTTATATCCTTCTTTGGCTAAATTATTTGCCAGTGCCATTGAGAAACATGCGGCATGT
>JAWOIK010000084.1:0-7037 GCA_046484705.1 Ignavibacteriaceae bacterium
TAAGGTTGTAACACTTGTTGACGATTTTAAACCGGCCGGCAGTTATAGCTTAACCTGGTATGGAGACAATGAACAGGGAGTTAAGATGAGTAGCGGCTGTTATTTCTACAGATTGGAAACAGAAAATTTTGTTGATGTTAAGAAAATGTTAATGCTGAAATAAATTAGTTTAAATTGTATTCGGGAGAAAAGTGCTGTCAAAAAGTACCTGGTTTTTACAATTTTAAATAATTCCTAATGACAGCACTTTTAATATAAAATCTTAGTGGGGTAAATATGCTGCCCTGTTTATATCTTCTACGCTTTTAATCGGGTTAGGCGGATTAAGATATTTATTAATAAAATTATAAATCTTTACACGGATCTCTTTTGCTTTTTTTGTATCCAGCCTGTCGAATGAATGTCCGCCCGGCAGGTCCTGAAAAATTTCATACTCAAATTCTTTATCTGCAGCTTTGAGTGCACTGATTAAGTGTTCAACTTCCAGAACATTAACATCTTCATCGTTAGTGTTTGTATGGATCAGTAACGGGGTTTGGAGTTTTTCTGCATGCCATACAGGCGAGCGTCTTCTGTACTCTTCCACATTATCATCTGCACTTTGACCAATGTGATAATCAGCTTCAAACAAATCGCGGTAGCTTTGATCTTTATATCCCATTCTTGCAATAAGATCGCTAACCGGAACACCTGCAAAAGCCACTTTATAATTGTCCGGGTACCTGAAAATATTCATTAATGCTATTAATCCGCCGTGGCTCCATCCAAGCAGACCAACTCTGCTTGCATCTACAAAATCATAATTGGCTATCATATAATTTCTGCTGGAATCTACATCCTCAACTTCAAGTCCGCCGTAATCAATTTTTTGATAATGATCCTTTCCATAACCGGTACTGCCTCTGTATTCCGGAGCAACAACAATATATTGCTGCGCCATAAGCTCTTTTATAATATGAGTATGATATGTTGTAAAATTAGCGTGAACACCGCCGTGCGATAAAACTATTAAGGGATACTTTTTAGTAAGATCAAGATCTTTGGGAATGAAAATGTATGTCCAGAATTTTGTCGGATTGCCTGCTCCCTGTGCATCAGGATTTTTCTCCTTCCATAAAGGCGGACCCGCTAAAAACACTTTATCTATATAAGCAACATCTCCAATCCGATGAAACCATAAGACATCATCTATTTTCTTTTCTAATACATCCAGTCTGTGCCTGAGATTTTCATTTTGTTTTTTGATATCCTGAATATCCTTACTGGTTTCATCCTGGGCAATTATTATTGGATGGGAAAAGATAAGTAAGAAAACGATTATGATGGGGTTGAAGGCGATGCGGATTTTCATTTTGCTTCTCACACAACTTGTTAAAAGTATAAATTCTAATTTCAAATCTAATCAATGGCAATGAATAATGTTTAATAAAACATTTATCTGAAGTGAAATTTGTATGCCGTAATTGGATCTAAATTAAAAAGGTTCAATCATCCTGGGCTACCGATTGTTTTCGCTTCAGCTTTTTAATGTTAATCAGTTTAAGCTGGACAAATATAGCTCCGACAGCAGCTATCAGCATCCCTACAGCCTCTTTTAAACTTATAGTCTCCCCAAGAAAAATCCAGGCTAGCAAAGCAATCTGTATAAGCATGGTTCCGTTTATAATGCTCGATTCCATTGCAGTTAATGTGCGCAGCGTATAATTCCATATAGTAAATGCAAGTGCCGTGTTAATAACTGCAAGCCATAACAGGTAAAGAATATTTTCAAAACTGATTGATGGAAATCCCTGAACGGTTACTCCGGTTATTAAAAGTATAAAGGAACCTATGCCCATACTAATAACAGTAACCACAAGAGGATTGATATTCCCCTTCCTGTTTACACTCCTGCCGAGAATTGCGGATGAAGCATTTGCGAACACTCCTATTGTCATTACAATTAATCCTAATGTTTGATTCTCACTTAGCGTAACGGGATAAAAGTAAGTGATAATTCCGGTAATGAATAAGACTACTCCAAACCATTGAAGTTTTGTTGGAATTTCTTTTATTAAAAAAATAGCCAGTACTGCTACTATAAGCGGAGTAAAATTTAACCAGAGGCTAACTGTAACAGCCGGAAGAAGTGATAATCCTATAAACTGCGTTCCCTGGGTAAATGCATAAAATAGTATTCCAAGCAGAATAAGATTTATCCAGTCTTTTTTATCAAGCTCTCTAATTACAGTTTTATTCTTTTGTGTAAAAATGAACGGAAACAGGCAGATAAATGCAATAGAATATCTCAATCCGGCATAGGTTAATGGTGGTATTTCTTTCAAACCAAGCTTTATTATCACAAAAGAAGTTGACCATAAAAATGTTACGAGAAGAGCAAGCAGAATTGCCGAAAGATGTGGTGATAATATTTTTTTCATCGGTGTAAATATAAAAATTGTATATCTTAAATCACCGTTATATATTTGACAACCAAAAACAAAAGAGCATTGAGCAAAAAAAAAGTATTTGAAGTTTTCCTTTTAACATTAAGAGTCTATCATTAATAGCCACTCAGTGAGTGGCTATTTTTTTATATTTATTTCGATCCGTAAGAATCCGTCGCATCATTAAAATCCGTGTTCTATTATTTGTAAATAATTTATGAAACCAAATCAACAAATAATCGCCAAACTAATCCTTGAAGATGGAACTGAATTTTCCGGTTACAGCTTTGGTTACGAAGGCAACACAAACGGTGAAGTTGTTTTCAACACCGGAATGGTTGGTTATCCCGAAACACTGACCGATCCATCATATCGCGGACAAATGCTCGTGTGTACTTATCCTCTTATCGGAAACTATGGGGTGCCGCCAAAAGAAAAAGAAAATGGATTATATAAATATTATGAGTCTGATAACATCCATATAAGAACTTTAATAGTTTCGGACTACTCCTTTGAATACTCACACTGGAATGCCGAAAGATCATTAGCTGATTGGCTTAAAGAAGAAAAGATCCCCGGCATTTATGGAATTGATACAAGAATGCTGACACGAAAACTTCGCGATAAAGGAACAATGCCCGGAAAAATTATAATTGATGAAAATCATGATCCCGGTTTTGAAGATCCCAATCAAAATAATTTAGTTGCTGAAGTAAGTGTTAAAGAACCTGTCGAATATAAAGCCGGAACGAAAAAAGTTATTCTTGTGGATTGTGGAACCAAGAATAATATCATCCGTGCTTTTCTTGGACGAAATATCTCTGTTATCCGCGTTCCATACAGTTATGACTTTAATACGATAAAGTCTGATGGAATTATGTTATCAAATGGTCCCGGTGATCCGAAAATGAATACTGCAACAATCGAAAATGTAAAACAGGCAATGAAAAATAATAAGCCTATTCTCGGAATCTGTCTCGGTTCTCAGATACTTGCTCTTGCTGCTGGGGCTGATACCTATAAATTAAAGTATGGTCATCGCGGACATAACCAGCCATGCAATGAGCTTGGCACAAAACGCTGTTACATTACTTCACAAAATCATGGTTATTCCGTTGATTCATCAACTCTGCCGGAAGACTGGCGTGAATGGTTTGTGAATGATAACGATGGAACCAATGAAGGAATAATTCATATATCCAAACCGTTTTTTGCATCACAGTTTCATCCGGAAGCTTCTCCCGGTCCTGATGATTGTGAATTTATATTTGATATGTTCGTTCGTGCACTAAAATAACCTCTGTGGTTCTTCGTGAACATCTCCGTGGCTCTCCGTGAAAGAATTCTTACACGGAGAAACACTGAGAAGACATGGAGCCTCACGGAGATAAGGAATTATGATTAAAAAAGGTAAACCAAAAAAAGTTTTAATACTCGGCAGCGGTGCGCTGCAAATCGGACAGGCAGGTGAATTCGATTATTCCGGTTCACAGGCAATTAAAGCACTGAAAGAAGACGGTATAACAACCGTACTTGTTAATCCGAACATTGCCACAATTCAAACATCTGAAAACTTTGCGGATAAAGTTTACTTCATCCCCATCAAAACAATGTTTGTAGAAAAAGTAATTGAGAAGGAACAACCGGATAGTATTCTTCTTCAGTTTGGCGGACAGACCGCATTAAATGTTGGCGTTGAGCTTTACGACAGTGGCATACTTGAAAAACATAACATAAAAATTTTAGGAACCCCGGTTGAATCAATTAAAGATACTGAAGACAGATTATTATTTTCTCAGCGCGTTGAAGAAGTCGGATTAAAAGTCGCCAAAAGCAAAACAGCAACAAATGTTGATGAAGCTATACAAGCGGCGGAAAAAATCGGTTTTCCTGTTATGGTTCGAATAGCTTACGCACTTGGTGGATTAGGCTCGGGAATTGTAAACAACAAAGAAGAATTATTAGAAAAAGCAAGAAAAGCATTTGCGTTTACCAACCAGATCCTGATTGAAGAATCATTATACGGCTGGAAAGAAGTTGAGTATGAAATTGTCCGCGACAAATATAACAATTGCATTACTATCTGCGGAATGGAAAACCTTGATCCGATGGGAATCCATACGGGAGACAGTGTTGTAATTGCTCCGGTTCAAACACTTTCAGCAAAAGAAAATTTCATGCTGCGCTCAATTGGAATTAAGTTGATTCGTCATCTCGGAATTATCGGCGAGTGTAATATTCAATATGCGCTTGATCCGAATTCTGAAGATTACCGGATTATAGAAGTTAATGCAAGGTTAAGCAGAAGTTCTGCACTTGCATCGAAAGCAACGGGATATCCACTTGCATTCATTGCAACAAAACTGGCTCTCGGATATGCGCTTAATGAAATTGTAAACGCAATAACACAGGAAACATCCGCAAACTTTGAACCTGCACTTGATTATGTTGCCTTAAAGTTTCCAAGATGGGATCTTCAGAAATTCCAGCAGGTCAGTACGCAGCTTGGTTCTGAAATGAAATCTGTTGGTGAAGTCATGTCACTCGGCAGAAGCTTCGAAGAAGTCCTGCAAAAGGCAATAAGAATGCTTGATGTTGGAATGCTTGGCTTCTCTGGTAATGACCTTCACTTTAATGATCTTGATAAAGAACTTTCCGAACCTACCGATAAAAGGATTTTCGTTATTGCAGAAGCATTGAGACAAGGTTACTCAGTTGAGAAAGTTCACGACCTGACAAAAATCACAAAATGGTTTTTGTACAAAATGAAAAACATTGTTGATCTTGAAAAATATGTGAACAGAAAGAGTCTTGATGAAATTGATCTTGAGTTAATGAAGAAGTTAAAACAATCCGGCTTTTCAGATCTTCAAATTGCAAATCTTGTTAACAGTGATGAAATGACCGCTCGCAACTATCGTAAATCACTTGGAGTTGTTCCAGTTATAAAACAAATAGATACGATGGCTGCAGAATTTCCTGCACAAACAAACTATCTTTATCTCACTTATCATGGAATTGAAGATGATATCTCATATGGCGAAAAAGAACAAATAATAGTACTTGGAAGCGGATCATACCGCATTGGTTCGTCTGTTGAATTTGACTGGTGCTGTGTGAGCGCGGTTAATCAGCTTAATAAAAGCGGATACAAATCGATAATGATAAACTGCAATCCGGAAACAGTAAGCACCGATTATGATATCTGCGATAAACTTTACTTTGAACAATTAACACTTGAAAGAGTTCTTGATATATGCGATAAAGAAAATCCGGAGGGTGTAATTGTTTCAATGGGCGGACAGGTTCCAAACAATCTTTCAATGAATCTTCATAAAGCCGGTATAAAAATTATCGGAACTTCGCCGCTGCAAATTGATAATGCTGAAAGCCGGCATAAGTTTTCTCAAATACTCGACTCTATTGGTGTCGATCAGCCGGAGTGGAGAGAGGTAACCACTCTTGAAGATGCAAAACAGTTTTCAAATAAAGTCGGTTACCCTGTTTTAATTCGTCCAAGCTACGTACTTAGCGGTGCTGCAATGAGCATCGTTTTAACGGAAGATGAACTTGAGCTTTACCTGAAAAAAGCAACCGATCTGAATACAGAACATCCTGTTGTAATAAGTAAGTTCATTACAGATGCCCGTGAAATTGAAGTTGATGCAGTAGCAACCGAAGGCGAACTTTTCTGTTATGCAATTGCAGAGCATGTTGAAAATGCCGGAGTGCATTCCGGTGATGCAACAATTGTACTTCCTCCCCAGCGTACTTATTTAGAAACGATGCGTAAAGTAAAAATGATTACGCGTGAGATTGCAAAAGAATTAGAAATCACCGGACCATTTAATATTCAGTTTATTGCAAAGGATAACGAAGTAAAAGTTATTGAGTGTAATCTTCGTGCGTCAAGAAGTTTTCCGTTCGTATCTAAAACTCTAAAAATAAATTTTATAGAAATTGCAACTCGTTTAATGCTTGGGGAAAAAGTTCCGAGAATTGATAAATCATCTTTTGATCTTGATTATGTAGGAGTTAAAGCTTCTCAGTTTTCTTTTACAAGATTAAAAGGCAGTGATCCAGTAACCGGAGTTGAAATGTCATCAACTGGTGAAGTTGCCTGTCTTGGTGATGATTTTAATGAAGCATTCTTAAAAAGTTTATTAGCAATCGGACAAAGAGTTCCAACTAAAGGTGTATTACTTTCAACCGGAACACCAAAAAATAAAGCTGAACTTATTGATGAATTAAAAATCCTGCAGAAGATGGGATTAAAATTTTACGGAACAAAAGGCACTTCAGAATTTTATAAAGAGAATGGCGGTCTTGATGTTGAAGTTCTTTATCGTCCCTTTGATAACCAGGAACCAAGCATATTAAGTTATATGGGCAATGGTGAAATTGATCTGGTAATAAACATTCCAAAAACTTCTGAAAAAGTTGAACTTGACAGCGATTACATAATCAGAAGGAAAGCCGTTGATTTGAACATTGCTCTTTTTACTAATGTACAAATTGCAAAAAGATTTGTTAAAGCTCTTAAGAATTATAAGCCATCAGAACTAAAAATGAAAAGCTGGGATGAGTATGAATGAGTTTAAGTTTGGGTTC
>JAWOIK010000333.1:0-2765 GCA_046484705.1 Ignavibacteriaceae bacterium
GTTTCCAGAATTCCCAGACGCCTTCCAGGGCTTGTCGCGCGCTGGCTGGCACAAATGTATTTTATTGAGCGGAGAGGGTGGGATTCGAACCCACGGTACCCTTGCGAGTACACTACCTTTCCAGGGTAGCCAATTCAGCCACTCTTGCACCTCTCCGGACGGTTGATTTATAAGTTCAGAACTATAAAAACTGACTGCAAATATATTCATACCCTTAGAGTTTACCAAAGAATTATACTATGATGTTTCCTCAGCATATAAAAAATAATTAACTTTGTCCGGAAAAAATAAAACTTAGGAAAGGTGGCAGAGTGGTTGAATGCGGCAGTCTCGAAAACTGTTATACCGGGTAACTGGTATCGAGGGTTCGAATCCCTCCCTTTCCGCTTAATTTGATTATTATCTGAATTTTTCTACATTTGCACACACTATTTCATCTTCAGTTGAGGGAACAAATGAAAACTTTTATTTTAGTTGTGTTAGTCGCCCTACTTTTAGGCGGCATTGTTGGTACATCCGTTGATGTTTTTGATCTGCGAAATAATTCAAAATATGTATCGGTATCACAATATGAATATTTATCCAATGCTGAAAAAATGTCTATGCGGCAGATAGATAGTCTTAGTGCAGCCTCTAATTTAAGTTTTACCCGTAAGAATGCTATCAGGTAGTTATCATATCAACCAATCCACATCCGTAAAAGTTATAATTTAACATACAATCATTTATCCAGTCCATCCATCCCAAACAAATTTTCTCATACTTTTCAGGTGATTAAGTTTATTCAGTTTCAATTAATTATTTATTTCAGGAGGCACACAATGAACAAAAAACCTTACTGGATAATCTTTATTATCTGCACTGTCTTCTCTATATCTATTTTCAATATTCAAGCACATGCCGGTGAACAACTGAAGAACAGGGAAGCGGTTGTAAAATCGCTATTGATCGGGATCAATTCTGAAAACTATGGATTACGAACAAGTTCTGCCTATATGATCGGTGAGTTGAATATAACCGAGGCGGTAATCCCATTACTGAAAATGCTTAAATCTGAAAAAAATGAAGAAGCAAGAATTATGGCTGCAGTATCTTTATTTAAGATCGGTGATGCAAGGGGAATTTTTGCTGTTAAACAAGCTATCCGTTTTGATTCGAGCACCAGAGTAAGCCGAATGTGCGAAAAGATTTACAATTCTTTTCGCCAATCTGAATCTATTAATGAAGATATATTAGCCGGAATTTAATTCCGGCTTAATTTAGTTTCTTGCCAATATTTATTCCTGCTTATTAATAATTACTTTATTTTTCCAATAAAATTAATCCAATTTATCTTATGCAACTGTACAAAGATCATTTTAAAAAAACCTTGTCATTGGCATTCCCCGTTATTATCGGGCAGCTTGGTTTTATGATGATGGGTGTTGTGGATAGCATAATGGTTGGAAAAATAGGAGCTGTTCCTTTAGCTGCTTCAGCTTTGGGTCATGGATTAACTTTTCTTGTTTTTATTGTTGGATTAGGAAGTTCAATTGCAATTACTCCTTTGGTAGCTATACTTGTAGGTGCAAAAAGATTTGAGGAATGCGGAGTTTATTTTAGACAATCGCTGATAATTAATATGTTTCTGTCTGTAGTATTATTTATTGCTGCCTATAGCTCTTCATTTCTTGTAACCTTTATTAATCAGCCTGACGAAGTTGTTCCACTTGCTGAAACTTATATAAGGATTCTTGCATTTTCTGCATTTCCACTAATGCTTTTTCAGACATATAAACAATTTATAGAAGGCTTATCAATTATGCGGCCTGCTATGTTAATTACTGTTACAGCTAACATAGTAAATGCATTTGCTAACTGGGTTTTTATATATGGAAACCTGGGTTTTCCGGCAATGGGACTCGATGGAGCGGGTATTGCAACAATAATGTCCCGATTATTTATGGCTCTGGCTTTAATGGCTTATGTAATTAAATCAAAACATTTTACATCTTTTGATGCAACGCTAAGATTCAGAGGGCTAGATTTTAATGTTATCAAAAAGATTCTGAGTCTGGGTTTACCAAGCGGACTTCAGTATTTTTTTGAAATGGGCGCTTTTGTTTTTGCTGTTGTTATGATAGGATGGATCGGAGCGAATGAACAGGCGGCGCATCAGATAGCTATTAATCTTGCTTCTATTTCTTTCATGGTTGCTATTGGTATATCTCATGCTGGTAGTATAAGAGTAGGTAATGCTGTTGGTCAACAAAACATTTCAGAAATCCGAAGAGCCGGTTTCATAGCCTCGATTTTAGGAGGATCATTTATGATGATTGCCGGTATTATTTTTATTTCTTTCAATACTTACCTTCCAACCCTATACATCAATGATGATAATGTAATTAAAATTGCTTCTGTCTTATTAATAATTGCTGCTTTTTTCCAGATATCAGATGGGGTTCAGGCAGTCGGTATTGGAATTTTAAGGGGATTAACAGATGTGAAAGGTCCAACAATAATAACATTTATAGCTTATTGGATTATCGGACTTCCGTCGGGATATCTGTTTGGTTTCATTTTTAATTTTGGTGTAGAGGGTGTATGGATCGGGTTATCAATTGGTCTTTTTTTCTCTGCAACCTTTCTTACCTTAAGATTTAATTATAAGAGCAGGCATCCAGTAATTCTTTAATCCTTGAACATCATTCAGCAACAATTAAGGAGATTAATTCATTTTCTACTTTTTCAAATAAAAACTTTTCAGATTCATTCCTTCCTTTAAT
>JAWOIK010000057.1:0-16894 GCA_046484705.1 Ignavibacteriaceae bacterium
GAGTGATAATCAAGTAATGTATCCATAATAATATGTGCACCCGGCCCGCGATCGTACACATCCCCGATCACGTGCAGGCGCGCGATAGCCAGCCGCTGAACCAGTTCAGACAGGGCAATAATAAAAGCCTCTGCACGGTCGGTATCGATATAAAAGCCGACTTCATTGAATTGATTGTTAACTTTTCAACATCATCAAAACTTATGTTGAAATATTTTATTGCGGTGAGAAATTCCTTCGTCATATCCGTATCACTCATCAAACGGTCATCAGTATTGATTGTAACTCTGAATTTCTCTTTAAATAATATTCCGAACGGGTGATTTTCAAGTTTATCAACCGCCCCTGTATGTAGGTTGCTGGATAAACATATTTCTAACGGAATTCTTTTATCTAATACATATTGAGCAAGATCACCGAATCCGAATACATTTCCCTCTTCATCAAAAATTATATCTTCGAGCAGTCTTGTTGCGTGTCCTATTCTGTGTGCCCCGCACCATTGAATTGCCTGCCAGATTGATTCTTTGCCGAATGCTTCACCTGCATGGACTGTAATATTAAAATTGGATTTTTGAATAAACTGAAATGCATCAACATGTTTTTTGGGAGGATAGCCGCCTTCTTCACCGGCAAGGTCAAATCCAACCACACCCTGTCTTCTGAAATTCACTGCAAGCTCTGCAATTTCCAGAGTGTTTTTCATGTTCCTCATTCCGCACAAAATCAAACCATAACCAACACCAAAATCTTTCTTACCTTTTTCAAGACCTTCTAAAACTGCCTGGACGGTATCCTCGAGGTAAAGATCTTTTTCGGTATGAAGTACCGGAGCAAACCGGGTTTCAACATAAACAACACCATCATTCTTCATATCTTCCATCATTTCATATGCAGCACGAACAAGATTTTCTTTTGACTGCATTACAGCAACGGTATGTTCAAACCCCTGCAGAAATTCAACAAGATTTCCTTTATTTGCACCACGATGGAACCAAACCGCCAATTCCGCCGGATCTTTTGTCGGTAGTTTTTTGTATCTGATTTCATCGGCAAGCTCAATTATAGTTTTTGGTCTTAAACCGCCATCAAGATGATCATGTAAAAGCACCTTCGGAACAGAACGAATAACTTTATCGGTTGTCAAAATAACCTCTATTTTATACCGAAAATTATCCTTTTAACGGCCTAAAATCAATTTATTCTTAATGTTAACAAAATCTGTACTTATTTAAAAAATAATGTAGTATTTTTACGTTTGGAATAAGTAATGATTATTAGAAATTTTAAACCTAATAAAGCCAAAAAGAATAAAACGGAGAAAAAATGAAACATTACAAAATTTTTGTTGCCGGTGCTTTGTTCCTTGCATTGTTTTTCAGCGGTTATCAATGTGCATCAACTGAAATAACCAGTGCAAAACTTTATATACAACAGAAAAACTGGGATAAAGCGATTGAAGTTTTACAAAAAGAAGTTGAGAAAAATCCTAAAAGCGATGAAGGGTATCATTTACTAGGAACGGTTCACGCTGAAAAAGGTAATTACACAGAAATGATTGATGCTTATAATAAGTCTCTTGGTATAAGTAATAAATTTCAAAAAGAAATAAACGATTCTAAAAAATATTATTGGGCAAATGCTTTTAACAAAGCAGTAAATTTATATCAGCGAGGAACCAAAACTAATGATGAAGACAGCACAGCAGTTTTGTTTAGTCAGGCCATAAAGGAATTTGAATCGGCTATAATGATTGAACCGGATTCTGCGGATACATATAAAAACCTTGCTTTTGTGTATTTAACTAAAGGAGATAATGAAGCAGCAATTAAACCACTGGAACAATTACTTGAAATTGAAAATTCTGTTGAAGGCTATAAGTTTTTAGGTGAAATATATTATGTAAAAGGATTGAATCTTAAGAATCAGGAAAAAGAAAGTGAAGCTAAAGCAAATTTTGAAAAAGCTGTTGAATATTTAAGTGAAGGAAACAGACTTTATCCGGACGAGCAGGATATTTCTTTAGCACTTTCTAATGCACTAATTAATCTCGGAAGAACAGATGAAGCAGTTGGATTATTCAAACAAGCTGTAGAAGATAATCCTGAAGATAAATTCAGCAGATATAACTATGGAGTTGTTTTACTGGGAATGAACGATTTTGAAAATGCTGAAGCCCAGTTCCTGAAAGCCATTGAGCTTGATCCTGAATATAATAATGCAATTTTTAATCTTGGTGTAACATACCTGCGATGGGGATCATATATAAATAAAAAAGCTGAAGATGAAGGCAAGATCACATCCGACCATTTAGTTAAATATGAAAAAGCACTTCCATACCTTGAGAAAGCTGTTCAAATGGGAGAAGTTGATGCGAATATATGGGAAACACTTGGCAGGGTTTACTCTGTTCTTGGAATGCAGGATGATGCAGCTAACGCTTTTAAGAAAGCGGATGAATTAAGAAAATAAAAAGACAAAATATTATGAGTCAAAATAAAGTTCCGCAGCAGGGTCAGCAAATAAATATTGAAATTGGTGAAAAAGAAGCCGAAGGCATTTATTCAAACCTGGCAATCATTTCACATTCTCCTGCTGAGTTTGTAATTGATTTTACACGTGTTGTTCCCGGTGTTCCCAAAGCAAAAGTGCATGCCAGAATTATTACCACTCCGCAGCATGCAAAAATGCTTTTGAAAGCTCTGAAAGAAAACATTGAAAAATTCGAAGCAAAATTCGGTGAGATTAAAATTGAAAGCCAGCCAAATCAGCACTTTGGATTTGTTGCACCAAAAACGGATGAAAAAGTAAATTAGTTTTTCATTCTAATTTAAATTAAAGGCTGTGTGGAGCATCCATACAGCCTTTTGTTTATGATTACATAACTTTTAGTATTGAATTGTTTAACAGTAGCGCAAGCTAATAATCTTTTCATCTCCATTACATTCTTGAACGCCACACATTGTATATAGCACCAGCAAGAAAAATAAGATTAGCAAGCCATGCGGTTAGCAGCGGATCCAGGGCACCGTTCTTCCCGAAAGCCTGACTGATTTTCATAAAGACAAGATAAATAAAAGTAACAAGTATATTTATTCCAACCTGTGCAGCTAATCCGCCTTTCCTTTTATTGGCAGATATTGGTAATCCAAACAATACAACTATTAATGGTGTTACTGCAAAAGCAAATCTTGAGTGAAATTCAATTAATGTCGGAGTAGGATCATTACCTGCTTTTCGCTGTGCATCAATCAATTCCTGAAGTTCTAAAAGATTCATCTCTGCAGTTTTTTGTTGTTTTTTCAGAAGATCATCAGGAGAGAAATTAAGGTCGGTTATTTCTAATGAATTAAAATAATTTGCTTCCTGCTTCGACAGGAATTTCCTTTCCACACCATTATGTGCAATCCAGGTATTATTAGTTGAATCATAGTTTAATCTTGCGGCATCGGTTCTGCTAATCATTCTTGTTAATTCATTCGGATCAAATTCCTGTATGCTTATACGGTTTGCCTGGTCCAGATTGTCATCAAAATAGGAAATGCTTACAATCCTGGTTCTTGTGTCCTGAAAATATATATTGCTTCCTGTAAAGCTTAAGTTTTTTTTAAGATAAACCTGTTCAATATTAATTTTGATTTTATTGGCTGAAGGAACAACAAAACCACCGAAATAAACAGATAGCAGAGTAATAAAAAAAGTTGTTACTAAAAACGGAGTCATAAACCTGTATAAGCTTACTCCACTTGCTTTAATAGCAGTAAGCTCGCTCAGACTTGCGGCTTTTCCTGCTGTAAACAAAGCAGAAAATAATACTGCTACAGGGGTCATAAGCTTTATCATTTCCGGAGCGAAAACAAAATAATAATGGAGTATTTTCAAAGCAGGCACATCCTGATCAATAAAATCATCAAGATTCTCCATTGCATCTATTACAATAAATATTATTGTGAATGCAAGGATGCCGAATAATACAGTTTGTAAAAATTGTATAATCAGGTATCTGTCAAGAATTTTCAGTTTCAATTTCGGTTTCTCTTTGTCTGAAGTATTTAGGTATTAATTTTTTTAGAAAATCTAAACTGAGATTAGTTAATTCTCTGTTTGTTTTTATGGTTAGAATTATTCCCGCTATGGTTAAAACAATATTGGCAGCGAACATACCAATAAACGGAGAGAAGAATCCACGTTCTGCAAGCTTTTCACCGCCTATTAAAAATGCCCAGTACAAAAGGAAAAAAAACAGGCTTATACTTGCAGCAGTTCCGAATCCGCCTTTTCTTACCATAACACCAAGCGGTGCTCCTATCAGAATGAAGACAATACATGCCACCGGTAATGCATATTTTTTATAAACCTCCACTTCATATTTTTCAATCTCTCTATCCTGCCAGTCAACTCTTTTAACCGACGATAAAATTATATTCTTTGCTGTTTTAACTTTCTCCAGAGTGCGTATATAGACAAGATCGGGATCAGTTACGCGTACATCGCTGCTTGCCCTGAACGGCGGCGTTTTTTTATTGAACAAGTATTTGTCAATTTCCGAGTTCAATGAAGATATTGCTTTTACTTTTTGAACTCTAAGGCTGTCAATTACATAATTCATATCTTCAACACTCATCTCTCTTTCACCACGTGTTGAAATGCCGGATTGTCTGAAAGAAAACTGTTCGGCATTCATTGTTATCCGGTGTTTTTCAAATTCAAGCATGCGGTACATTGAAGTGTTCTGAACTTCTGATTCATGTATCTCACCCTCGGTAAGATCCATTATCAGTTTTGTTCTGTCTTCAGAAAAAAAGAATCTACCCTTGTTAGCGGTAACAACATTTATCTTTGTTGGATTTGAATAATCATAAATTGTAACATCAAAAAGAAGGTTTTCTTTTTGATCAATTCTTCTTGTAAGAATTGCATAATTATACACTTCCTGTGAAAAAACTCCGGGCTCAAGAGATAAGGTGGGTTTCTTTTGAGATATATCCTGCATTAAGACTTTTGCCTGGTGATTGGCATCAGGAAGCACTTCATTATTAAACTCAAACAGCAAGAATGCTACAAATATACTGGCAGCAATTGTAGGCAACATCATTTTGTATAAACTTATACCTGATGATTTCATGATGGTAACTTCATTATTCTGCGACATGTTACCATATGCCATTAATGTTGCAATAAGTGTTGCCATTGGAACCACCAAAACAAACATCCAGGAAAGATTATAAGCAATCAGTTTTAGAATTGTCCAGGTGTCCAGACCTTTTCCAACAAGTCTGTCTGCAAACTTCATCATGAACTGAAGCAAAAAAATGCACATTAATGTTACGTTTGCAAATATGAAGGGGATTAAATGATTATTTAATATGTATCTGGCTAAAATCATTATACAATGGCATAATTTTATAGAATTATATCAGCAATACTGAAAAACTTAAGATTTATGAAAGAGAATTCTTATATTTCTGAAAGTAAATTTACATAATTAAACAAATGAAATGCTAAGTAAACTTTGTTGCACAATTCTGCTGTCATTAATATCATCTTTTATTTATTGTCAACCAAGTTCCTCTAATTTAATACGGGATTTCGGTTATCCCAAATGGTTAAAATCAGGTGAGTACAGAACTGATCAGACATCCGGGATTGTATTTCTAAATTCTGAGGAGGGGAAAAAAAACTTTCTGCTTGCTGATGATATTGGATTAATTCACAGGTTAGTAGTATTTGATGATTGTATTTATAAATTTTATCCTGTACATCTCAGTTCGGAAGTAAAAGAATATTTTAAAGATTATCCGAAACTTGATTTCGAAGAAATAGTTTATGACCGTTATACAGACAAGTTCTATATTTCCATCGAAGGCCATACCGAAAACTATGAGCAATATGTAGGAATTTTTGAAATAGTTTTTAACAATACTTTTGATACAGTTTTAACTGTTACAAAAATAAATTTCCAGCCCGAAGCGCTTTTCCTGAAATACACTGCCTGGAATATCGGGTATGAAGGATTAACTGTAGACTCCAGGTATTTCTATCTTGGATTGGAAGGATTTCTGAACGGCAAAGCTTTTTCAGACAGTACAGTAATTTTTATTGCGGATAAACATACCAAAGAAATTATAAAGGAAATTAATACAAAACCTATGGGTATTGGTTCAATAGCCGGTTTGTTCAGTGATAAAGATTATTCGGTCTGGCTGTTAGATAGAAACAATTTAAAAATATTTAAGCTTGAGTTTGATGAAAATTTTAACGTTAGTTCACAAATATCATATAACTTTGAACCAGTAATTCCAGGTTATACTCATCTTAATTATGCCGGATCCTATGAATCAATTACAATTGATGATGAAGGCAATATATATATTGTTGATGACCCGTGGAGGCAGTTTTTTGTTCCGCCGGATAATGTATTATCTGAACTGGACAGCGTAACAATAAAAAATTTTAAAGATAATATTCCTGTGATTGACAGGTTTCAAATTAAATAACAAAGGAGATGAAAAATGGAAAACGTAATTAAATATATCGATTCAAATTATGAAACTTATATAACTGAGTTAAAGGAGTTTTTAAGAATACCAAGTATAAGCACCCTTTCTGAAAATAAACCGGATATGCAAACTGCTGCAAAATTTGTAGCAGATAAATTAAACAATGCCGGAATGAAGAAAATTGAAATCTATCAAACCAAGGGTCACCCCATTGTTTACGGTGAGTGGCTTGAAGCACCGGGCAAACCAACAGTTCTTATTTACGGACATTATGATGTTCAGCCTGTTGATCCTATAGAGTTGTGGGATAATGATCCATTCGATCCGGTTATTAAAGATGGAAAAATTTATGCACGCGGAGCCACAGATGATAAAGGGCAGATGTTTATGCATATTAAAAGTGCCGAAGCTTTCTATAAAACTGAAGGACGACTTCCGTTGAACGTCAAATATCTGATAGAAGGAGAAGAAGAAATAGGTAGTGATAACCTATCAGAGTTCCTGACCAAAAATAAAGAATTGCTTTCCTGTGATGCTGTGTTAATTTCAGATACAGCTTTATTCGCGGAGGGTGTTCCAACTATTACTTACGGGTTACGGGGCCTTGCATATATGGAAGTTGTAGTTACCGGTCCAAACCGTGATCTTCATTCCGGTACCTTTGGCGGGGCTGTCGATAACCCGATTAATGTTCTTTCAGATATTATTTCAAGTCTTAAAGATAAGAACGCAAGAATTACAATACCGGGTTTTTATGATGATGTTCAAAAACTATCTAAGAAGGAAAGAGATAATTTTAAAGCTTTAAGCTTTAAAGAAAAAAGTTTTGCAAAAAGTATTGGGCTCAAACATCTTAATGGTGAAAAAGGATACTCAACTTTAGAAAGAATATGGGCAAGACCAACTTTAGACTGCAACGGCATTTTTGGCGGGTGGACAGGGAATGGAGCAAAAACAGTTCTTCCATCTAAAGCTACCGCTAAAATAAGTATGCGTCTTGTTCCTGACCAGGATCCTAAAAAAATAGCCAAGTTATTTGAGAAGCATATTAAAAAACTTGCACCGCCAACTGTAAAAGTTCAGGTTTTCGATCTGCATGGCGGTTATCCTGTAATCACGCCACTTGAAGACCCGGCCACCATTGCAGGTGCAAAAGCTATGGCAAGAGCTTTCGGAAAGAAAACAGTTTATATGCGTGAAGGCGGCAGCATTCCTATCGTGGTGGAATTTGCAAAAAAACTTAAGGCTTCTCCTGTTTTGATGGGACTTGGATTAAATACAGAAAACCTACATTCACCGAATGAACATTTTAATCTTAACCACTTCAAACTTGGTATCAAAAGTTCTGCATACTTCTTTGAGGAATTTTCTAAATAGAAGTTTCAAAAATTGGAACCATAATTATGAGCCTTAATGTATATATCTTTGTATACACATTTAAGGCTCTTTTTTAAAACATCAATGAATAAAAAATTAAGTCGTCTCTTAATATTAATTGTATCTGTTATAATCTTTTCATGTGCAGGTAACGATGAGAAATCCAATCCGATTCCATCCGGTGAAGTTGCAATAAATCCGGATAAAGATGCGGAAATTCAGCGTTATAACCTTGAGCTGATGAAGAAGCGGAGTGAAAGGTTTCCCTGTGATACTATATCTGTTTCAGAGTTTGTTTTAAAGAACTATCCTGCCGGAACTTATCTTCTTGAGACGGATAAAGCGGGGTTATATTCAATTCCAAACCATGCTTTAATCTACTATAATTTTAACGATGGGAAGAAATATATATTTGCTCTGATAGCTGCATCGCGCTCTGGAGAAAGGTTAATAGAAACAAAAAATCTTATAGGGTATAATGAAAGCTATATAGACCTTGACAGTACAAAACTTGGAACTCCATTTATCTATCTGATCTTACTTGAATGCTATGAAAATAATTTATCATTGGTCTGGGAAGCACTTATACCTTCTCATGGCGGATTTGACAATTTCTCCCTTAATTACTGGGAATATGGTAGAACACCATTTATACAGACTGATTTTTATTATGCCCAGGGAATTGGAATGATTCAGTATAATTATTTTCTTATCGACGGTATAAGAGCTAATCCACATCTGCTGATGACGTATAATGGTGTAGATTTTAAAAGAACCATTGCTAATCTTAACAACGATAAATTTCCTGATTATTACGAATATGTTTTTGTGAGTTTACCGGACAGGATTTATCCGGTTGATTCGGTCGCTTTTTACTGGCGGCAAAAAGATAGCGTCTATGTTAATTCAAGAAATTCAAAACAAACCCGTCCCTATTAACTTTTTTTTAATTATTTTTGCAGTAATTCTGAAGCAAAGAACGATGTTCAAAAAAGAACATGAAAACAGATTGAATAAGTACAACATTTAAATGGAAAGATTATGGAATTAAGTTCTACAAAACTTATACAGTATTTTGAGTCGCAAAACTTTAACACGGCTGCATACGGAAATGTTAAAGCAGTCCCGGTTTTTTCCAGTGTGGAAAATGAACTTGAAATATTGACAAACGGTGCAGCATTAAGAGTACTTTTTAATTATTCTCTTATTGAATTAAAAGGTAAAGATTCTCTTGATTTTCTGCATCGAGTAACAACTAATTCTGTTAAAGACCTGAAGAAAGAAGAAGTAACTCAGACAATATTTACATCTGAGAAAGGCAGAATATTAAGCGTAGCAACAATTCTTAACTTTGAAACCTATCAGTTCATGGTTGTTGGTTCATCAAACAAAGCAAGAGTTATAAGCTGGATAAATAAATACATTATCGCAGACGATGTTCGGGTAAACGATGCTGATGACAGGTTCAATTTACTTGAACTTTCGGGCGCACAATCAGATTCTTTTTTAACTCTTGTTTGTGGAAATGTTGTAAACGAAATAAAACCAAATTCTTTCAACGTAATAAGCACAGAAGGTATACTTTTTTTCCTTGTTAAATTGATCGATTTTAATGGTAGGAACAAATTCTGGATACTCGCCGAACACGATAATTCAATTAAACTTTTAGATTATATGAAAGAAAACAGTAGTTTATTTAACTTCGGACTTGTGGGTGAAGATGCATATCATGAATACCGTGTAAGAATGGGAATTCCGGCTGCACCCAACGAAATAAACGACCAGTTTAACCCACATGAAGCCAGACTTATTAATTTGGTGGATTTTAAGAAGGGCTGTTACATAGGTCAGGAAGTAATAGCAAGGATTGATACTTATGATAAAGTCCAGAAATATCTTACAGGTGTAAATTTTCAGGACACCGTTGAAACAAATCAGCACTTTGTGCTTTTTGACGATGAAGATAAAGAAGTTGGTTTAGTAACCTCAGCAGTTAAATCAAATAAATTGAACAGGTCAATAGGTCTTGCATATATAAGAAAAAATTTCAGCCAGCCAGGTACAGTACTTACTGCAAAGAACAACGAAATAATAACTAAAGTAACCACCCAGGATCTGCCTTTTCACAAATGAAAATTTATACTAAAACCGGTGATGATGGTGAAACTGCCCTTTTCGGTGGAGAAAGAGTGTCTAAAAGTAATATTAGAATTGCCGCATATGGAACAGTTGATGAATTAAATAGTTTTATCGGACTGGCGATAACAGAGGTGAAAAACTCTGAAGTTAAGAATGTACTTTTAAGAATACAAAATCAATTATTTGTAGTTGGAACCGACCTGGCAACACCAATTTCAGAAAAAACTGCAAAACTTAAAATTGATAGAACGCCTGATACATATGCATTAAATGCAGAAAAGGATATAGATTTTTTTAATGAAAAATTAGATGAGTTAAAAAACTTCATTCTTCCGGGCGGTTCAAAAGGATCCGCATTACTGCATCTATGCCGTACTACCGCACGAAGAGCCGAGAGGGAAGTTGTGGCATTAAAAGAGCAGGTGCATATTGGTGATAACATCGTTATATTTCTCAACAGATTAAGTGATTTATTTTTTGTTCTTTCACGTTTTGAGAATAAAGTCTCAAACCTATCAGATACAAAATGGATACCCTAAACCAGTTTGCTAATTGCATACTGCCTTTTGCTTAATGATTAAAGGGGGTGAATTTTGGTTTCGACGGGGTTGAAGAAGCATTGAACTGCGCACCGTGTTCCCCGAAGACACGTTAAAAAATTGGGAACAAAACAATAACTGGCGAATCTAATTACGCCCTAGCTGCCTAATTAAAAATTAGCAGCCGTTCTCCTTATACTTTCATTCCGGGCTAAGGATGAACGTCGTTTAGGAATGATAGCCGATTCTGTTACCTGTGCAGATGAAGCGAAACTAAAGCAGGTAAGCTTAATACGATCCCTGTCTGTCGGGCAGTATTAAGTTAAAACAATTAACAGACTATGTGTGTAGACGTTCCTTGGATCTTAACTTCGGACGCGGGTTCGACTCCCGCCACCTCCACTTTTGAGCAATTTGTTGTGCGTAACCTACCTGTTGAATAAATTGAAATATATAATATGCTTTATACTCAGGAATCGATTTCCATTTTTGTTTGTATTCATTTATAAAAATAATTTCATTTTTATAAACTACTGTTCTGTTCTATTTGCTTTTACACGTATTTCATATTTACCAGTTAACTTATTCTCGAATAATTGCAAATCAGCCTTAACACCTGTTTTATGCAGCCGAAAATCTGATAACGAAATTGTGTCCGTAACAAAATCAATAGTCTGAGATGATGATATGAATTCATCGATCTGTTTTCGTGCGGATTGTTCATTATTGTTTATTATAGTTGCTTCAGCCTGGTAAACACCATCCCTGTCTGCTACGAATACCATCGTTCGGGTGGCATTTTTGTAAAACATGCAAACCATTGATGGGTCACTGTTATCTTTATGCACAGGAGTTCCGTATTTTTTTATTACATCCGACTGACTTTTTCCAATCAGTGTGTGAACATTGAAATCCTGTGAATGAACCTTTATAGAAATGAGAGTAAAAACAATCAGCAATGAAATTAATTTAATAGGCTGCATGACTACACCTCGAAAATAAAATTGAATTTATGGCTCTTGAAATGGTTATGATATTTTGATTCCTAACAAAAGGATTGCGATTTCGGGGCAGGATAATAAAAGTAATTGTCATTTCACCATATCGGTAAAAATCACAATGGAATATTAGATTATTCTTTCCAGAAAATCAATCATTGTTATTAAATTATCATTTACCAATTCATTCACCGGAAAAGCAGCAATATTTTACCGGTAAATTATTGCCGTTCATCATTCTGAGATTGATTTCACTATTCTGTTTAATTAAGTTAATTCAGCAAAAAGAATTTAATGATGGAAATGTTTGATAAATATCCACGATATAAAAATTCTAATTCAATATTTCACAGAATTTATTCAAATTTGAATTTTGGGTTCCGTATGCTTGGATTAGAAGGTGTCGTATGGATTGGTGCAATTATTTATCTGGCACTATTTATAAATCCGGTTGAAACTCATTTTACAATTTGCCCTCTTTCAAATCTTGGATTCGATTTCTGCCCCGGATGTGGATTGGGAAATTCTATATCATTATTCTTAAAAGGAAATATTGGACACTCAATTGAAACACATTTACTTGGACTACCCGCACTCATTTTTTTATTATTAAGAATTATTTCAATAATTAAATTTAACTTTACTATTCATCATAAATTAAAAATTGAAGAAAGGACTCAACATGCCTAACGTTTTACAATTATTACCTGGTCTTGAAGGCGAGGAGATGAGCTATATTCAGATGCTGATAAAGGATATGAATGATACTCAGGCTCAGCATTTCGCAATAGCATACAGCTCCCGCAGAAAAGATCCAATGATGATATTACTTGTTTGTCTGGTTGGATTTCTTGGATTTGCCGGAATTCACAGGTTTTTATTAAACAGCATTGGTCTTGGAATAGTTTACTTTTTTACACTTGGCTTATGTTTCATTGGCACCATCGTCGATCTTGTTAACCACAGAAAACTGGCATTTGAGTATAATTCAAGAGTAGCTCAGGAACTTGCAATGCTGGTTAAACAATAAACAATTCTTAACGGGGCGGAATTGTACGCCCCACCCATTCATTTAAATTTTACATATAATTAACAATAAAATTTATTGAAAACCATTATCTATCTGACTAAATTGTGCAGGTAAAATGGACTCAATTTTATTTTCAAAGATGAGCGGCGCCGGTAACGATTTCATTGTTATCGATATAAATCTAAATCCGCAATTCCTGCTCTCTGATATTGTGATAAGAAAATTATGCGATAGAAGAAACGGAATTGGTGCAGATGGAGTTATAACAATTGAAGATTCCGATAACTATGATTTTATTATGAATTATTACAATGCTGACGGATCATTTGGCAGCCTTTGCGGAAATGGTGCCAGATGCGGAATTAAATTTGCTGCTTTAGCAGATAGAATTCAGAATTCCGAAACTCATTTTATTGCTAATAATAATAATTATACCGGAAAAATTCTGGAAAATGATTTGGTATTATTCAACTTCAATCCTCCGCAAAAATTAAAGTATGATTTTAAGATCAAAGCCTCAGGTCAGTTGATTAATGCTTGTTACGCAGATACCGGTTCACCGCATGTTGTTATTAATATTTGCGACATACTTAAAAATCCGGGAGTTCCAAATTTATTTTTCAACGATCTTAATGAAGTGCCGGTTTTGCAGTTAGGAAAGGAAATCAGGTATTTATCTGATTTTTCTCCCGGCGGAACAAATGTTAACTTTATACGGGTTGATAAAGAAAAAATTTTTATACGGACATACGAGCGTGGTGTAGAAGATGAAACACTGGCTTGCGGAACAGGCGCTGCAGCAGCAGCCCTGATTGGTTTTGTTAAATCAGGATTAAAACCGCCTGTTCAGATTATACCTAAGAGTGGTGATATTTTATTTGTTAATTTCGATATAGAGAATAAAAAAGTAAAAAATTTATCTATAACAGGGCCGGCAAAAATAATTTATACCGGTCAAATTCCAATTAATTTTTTAAGCTAAAATGCGGAGATAAAATGGCAAAGGTTCTTTTCACAATCCAATACGATATTCAGCCGGAAATGAAACATGAATATTTAAAAGTTATACGGGAAATGAAAAATGTTCTTACAAAAGAAGAAATTGAATCATATAATGTTTACGAGATGAAAGGTAAATCAAACAGTTTTCAGGAAGTGTACACATTTAGTTCTCTTGAATTATATGAAGCCTTTGACGATAGTGAAGATGAAAGATTAAATATTCTTATCACAAAGATCAGTGATATGACTGTTGAAAATACAACAAAGTATTCAACATTAATAGAATTGGTTGATTAATAATTTTCTTTTTTAAGAATCTCTTTTGAAGCCGGGTATATGATTTATCTAATATTGTTGTCACTTTCCCTTCCTTATGTAAACTAATGAGTTATTCAATTTCTTATTATGAACAGCACACTTCATAAAATTTATATCAGTTCTTTTTTTATTGTGGGAATAGCAGTCACAGTTCTTCTTGCCGTTAATGGATATAAGTATTATTCCACTCCGCTTGAAGAAAGATTTTTTGATGCCGGTCATCAGGTACTTAAACCAAGCGGTTCATGGGGTCATGGGTTTGGTATTATAGGCACGTTAATGATGATATTAGGTGTATCAATTTATATGCTTAGAAAAAGAAACCGGAATTTTTTTAATTTTGGTTATCTCAAACACTGGCTCGAATTTCATATTTTTCTCTGCTCTGTTGGACCGGTATTAGTTCTTTATCATACTGCATTCAAATTTGGCGGGATTGTTTCGGTAAGTTTCTGGAGCATGGTACTGGTTGTACTAAGCGGAGTAATCGGCAGGTTTATTTATATTCAAATTCCAAGAACTATCCAGGGAAAAGAAATTGACATTCTGGAGCTTAGCTCAATAAGGGAACAAATGTCGCATAATCTGTATTTGGATCTTACAATGAATCCGGCTCTTCTAAATGATTTTGAGAAACTTGCATCGGTTAAGCGATTTAATAATTTAAATATCGGGCAGAGCTTAGTCGTAATTTTTAAAGATTATTTCAGAATACAATCTTACCGGTTAAAATTAACTAAACAATTGAAAGCTGCTGGTATTTCAACATATAGAAGAAAAGAAATTTTGCGTGCTGTAAAATCAGAAATTTTACTTTCAAGGAGAATTGGTTTACTTAAAACGATGCAGAAATTATTTCACTACTGGCATATTGCACATTTACCTTTTGCTATTAGTATGTTTGTAATAATGATAATTCACGTAGCTGTTACAATTACGTTCGGTTATAAATGGATTTTTTAGGATAAAAAATGAAATTCAAAATAATTCACTTATATGCTCTGCTTGCCTTTATAATTATTATAGTATTGATAATATCATCGCAGCAATTAACAGTGACTGATAATACGTCAATTATTAATGAACAGATGCCTGGTGATGATATTCATAAAGAATTCACAAACCCGATGAGTCAATCACCAGGCACCTCCAATGTTACTTCAGAAACAATACAAAAACTAGAAACACTTAAAAAAGCAGTAGATGCAAGTCCCGATGATACATTAAAAATAAGGGAATATGCCGATTTCCTGTCGATGGCTCACAAATCCAAAGATGCAATTCAGTTTTATGAAAAAATATTAAGTAAAGACAACAATAGAATTGACATTCTATTTTCGCTTACTTTTATTTATTATAATGAAGGTAATATGAATAAAGCCGAAGAGTTAACAAGAAAAGTGTTAACCATTGATCCCAAAAACGAAATGGCTATTTATAATACCGGTGCTATCGAAGCCAGCAGGGGAAACAGGGAAAGAGCCAGAGAAATATGGACGAAACTTATAGAAGATTTTCCCGGCTCTGAAACTTCCGACCTGGCAAAGAATTCATTAAATCGTTTATAGTTAAAACATTAAATATGGTTTCATAGTTAATGGAGACATTAATTGAAAATATAATTTCATATTTATTGATTTTCCTATTGTTGTTTTTCATTTTCTTCTATTATCTGAAAAGAAATAAAAGGAAAAGTGAAGAAACCTCTGTAAAAATTAATAAAGCAAAAGAATTTGGTCTTTACGAGCCTGTTTCACTTCATCCGGTAGTTAACCCGGATATTTGTATTGGCAGCGGTGCGTGTATAAAAGCCTGTCCGGAAAAGGACATCCTCGGATTGGTTAATGGAAAAGCTCAGACTATTAATGCTTCAAGATGTGTTGGTCACGGTGCCTGTTTTCATGCATGCCCGGTTCAGGCAATTTCCTTGTGTATCGGCACTGAAAAAAGGGGAGTAGAACTTCCGCATGTAAGCAAAGAATTCGAAACAAGCATTCCCGGAATTTATATTGCCGGCGAACTTGGCGGAATGGGATTAATTAAAAATGCTGTTGAACAGGGAAGACAGGCAGTGGAGTATTTTGTTAAAAAATTAGTCAGAGCTCCGGAGGCAAAATATGATTTGATAATTGTAGGTGCCGGGCCTGCAGGGATTTCAGCTTCTTTGACTGCAGCAAAGAATAATCTAAAATTTATAACACTCGAACAGGATTCACTCGGCGGAACTGTATTTAGTTTCCCACGTGCAAAAGTTGTTATGACCTCCCCGATGGATCTTCCGCTTTTTGGAAAAGTTAAACTAAATCAAACTACAAAATCTGAATTGCTTGAATTATGGCAGGATGTATTAAGCCGTAACAAGATTTCCATCAATGAGCAGGAGAAAGTAGTGATGATTGAGAAGTTTAATAATTACTTTAAAATAAAAACGAACTTCGACAGTTATACTTCCAACGGAGTGCTGCTTGCAATAGGCAGAAGAGGTTCACCCCGAAAGCTTGGAATTCCGGGTGAGGATAGGGAAAAGGTATATTACCGGCTGCTTGAACCGGAAATTATTCATGATAAGGATATTGTTGTTATCGGTGGAGGGGATTCTGCAATTGAATCTGCAATGCTTTTAGCTGATGAAGGGAATAGGGTTACACTATCTTACAGAGGTGAAAATTTTTCGAGGATAAAACCCCTGAACCTGGATCGGATTACAAAATATTCTAACTCA
Organism: Ignavibacteriaceae bacterium; assembly: GCA_046484705.1. Lineage (GTDB taxonomy): Bacteria > Bacteroidota > Ignavibacteria > Ignavibacteriales > Ignavibacteriaceae > JAGXRK01. The sequence continues at coordinate 16,626 of JAWOIK010000057.1, forward strand.
AATAAAATTAAATTGAAATTAAATTCTAATGTTGTTCAGATTAATGATGATGATGTAAGGATCAAAACAGGGAATGAAGAGGTGGTCTCACTAAAAAACGATCTGGTATATATTTTTGCCGGCGGAGAGTTACCGACAAAATTTCTTGAACAAATCGGAATAAAAATTACTAAAAAATTCGGCGACGCTATTTTAAAACATTGATTTATTTTAATGTATAATAAATTATTATTCTTTCTGCTGTTAATATTTTTAGTCCACACAGGTGA
>JAWOIK010000105.1:0-9099 GCA_046484705.1 Ignavibacteriaceae bacterium
CGGAACTCCCGCGAATTCACCGATATGTTTACCATAAAATTCTGCTTCAAGTACGGCTTTGTTATCTTCAATAATTAAATTTTTTAAATCAGCTTTAGCATCGAAAGCTATATGATATATATAGTTGAGCATATCCTTTACAGCTTCCGGACCTACGTGCTTATCTCCTGTAGCCATATTAGTAAAGACAACATCTTCAGCCATCATGCTTAAGTCTGAATGATTTGATTCCAGATACCTTGTTAGTACTTCCCTTGTTTTATCACTTCTATCCGGTGTTTGAGAAAAATATACCGGCTGCAAAACAAATACTACAAGTATCAGAATGGTTAAAAAAATGATTTGACGGTTTTTCATAGCAGCTCCTTTTTTAATGTTGATAATAATAACTGGAGCAAAACTAACTTTGATGTGCTGGAATGGAAATGAATGAGTACCCTTAAATACTATAGGTGGAAACCACTATTTTGAATATGGATTGGTTGCGAATAAATAATTAAAGAATTTCAGAATTGAAAGAATTAAAGATTGGTTAGACGAATTGTTACATTGTCAAATTGTTCAATTGCTCTTAAGACCAACTAACAATTAAGCAATTTAACAGTTTAACAATTAAACGAGTATTAATTATAAGATTGCTTTATTAGTGATTGCAAACTTAACAAGGCTATGAGATCCATGGAGGTTTAATTTTCTTGAAATATTAGCCCGGTGGTTTTCAACTGTTTTATAGCTTATAAATAGGTCCTCTGAAATTTGTTTTGTAGTTTTTTCTTCAGAAATAAGTCTTAAAATCATTCTTTCGGTTTTTGTAAGATCACTAATAGAAGGGGAGGAGTTGGTTTGTTCTTCAAACCTTTTTGCACGTCTCATCAGGTATTGTGATATCATGGGACTTATATAATAATTACCGGATGCGACAGTGTTGATGCAATCCACAATATCATTAACGGCATTTTCTTTAAGTACATATCCGAAAGCTCCCACATCCATTGCCTGGTTAAACATATCTTCATCTTTATACATAGTTAAGAAAACTATTTTTACTTTTAATTTTTCATCTGATATTTTTCTTGCAATTTCAAGTCCGTTCATTTTAGGCATTTCAATATCCAGTGTAGCAATATCCGGCTTATTTCCCTTTAACAAATTATAAGCTTCTTCTCCATCTCGGGCTTCTGCAACAACTTTAAGATTTGGTTCTGATTTTAAAACGGAGAAAAGTCCGCTTCTCATTAAAGGATGATCATCAGCAATAATAATTTTTATTTCATTTTTCATAAAGAATATAATTGTTTTATTTACGAAACCGGTATTTGTATTGAAATGGTTGTCCCTTGCCCGGGTGAAGACTCAACAGAAAGATTTCCATTTAAGATTTTTATTCTTTCGGAAATATTTTTCATTCCGAAACCTTCATTTGCAGAACTGACTTTTTTAGTATCCAAACCTTTACCGTTGTCTTTTACTTCTATGTTAAGAAAGTTGTTTTTTAAATTTACAATTACTTCCGCTTTATCTGCCTGGGAGTGTTTAATTATATTGTTTCCGCACTCCTGAACAATTCTGTAAATATTAATTTCATGTTCCTTGGTGAACTGATTATCAATATTCTCTATCGAATCAACAAAATGAATTTTACTTAATCCTTCAAGCTGATTAAGAATTGATTTAACTGCTTTTGTAAGACCAAGCCTGTCTAATTGATAAGGATGAAGGTTGTACGAGATTCGTCTTATTTCATCAATTGCTAACGATGCACCTGCCGAGATTTCATTGAGTTGTTCCCTTTCATATCCTGGTTTATCTGACTTCAGTCCTAATGCAGCCCGGTTTTTTAAAATAAGGAGATTTTGACCGAGACTGTCATGTAATTCTGAAGCAATTCTTTTTCTTTCCTCTTCCTGGGATTGTATAAGTCTTTTTGAAAATTCCTCCTGCTGCTTCTTCTCCTTTTTTAATGTATTGACTCTCCTGTAATATATAATCGGACCAATTGAAAGAAACAATAATATTGAGGCGGAGATAAACCACCATGTAGCCCAGAATGGCGGTTCAATAATAATTAATATAGTGGTACCAACTTCATTCCAAACGCCGTCATTATTAGTGCCTTTGACTTTAAAGACATATTCCCCGGGACCAATATTTGTATAAGTGGCCAGGTTGCGGTTTCCTGAATAAATCCAATCCTGATCAAAGCCTTCAAGCATATAAGCAAATTGGTTTTTTTCAGGAATTGTGTAATCCAAAGATGCAAATTCAATAGAGAAGTAAATATCATTGTGCGAAAGTTTGATAGAATCAACGTATGCAATATTCTTATCAAAAATAACTTCTTCGTTTAATTTTTTAAAAGTGGATATAACAATTCCGGGAACGAAACTATTATCGTGAATATTATCCGGATGGAAATAAGTTACTCCATCTATGCTTCCGAAATAAATCCAGCCATTCCTTGTCTTGAATCCGGCTCCTGGATTATATTCACCAAGTGCACCGCTGCTGAAGTCATAGTTTTTAATGGAACCGGATGAAGGATCAAATTTTGTAATTCCTCTTATTGTACTTATCCAGAAAATTCCATCATCATCTTCAATTAAATCCGAAATAAGATTACTCGCAAATCCGTTCTCTTCATTAAAATGTGTAAACGTTTCTGAGGTTTTACCTGCCTGTCCGGCAGACGGTTCAAACTTATTAAGCCCGCCGAAATATGTTCCTATCCAGAGATCTTTTTTACTGTCCATATACAATTTGGTTATCACATTGTCGCTTATGGAAGTTCTGTCATCAGGATTATTTTGGTAAAGTGTAAATGTTTCTTTGGATTTATCAAATCTATTCAGTCCGCCGCCATAGGTTCCGATCCACAGATAACCATCAGCATCTTCACAAATTGAAAGTATATGATCATTGGATAAGTCTGTTGTTTCAGTACTGTATCTCGTAAAATTGTTTTTCTCCCTGTTGTATTTAAGCAAACCGCCGCCGTTTGTTCCAAACCAAAGTATTTTATCTCCGTCTTCATATATTGTTCGAATCATTACAACTGATTGATTTTCTTCAATTAAATCGGAAAGATCAATTCGGATAAAGGAGTTATTCTTTCTATCAAACTTTTGAAGCGACCCGAAGTAGGTGCCTATCCATAAGTCACCATAACTGTCTTCATAAATCGAACGGACCATCTGACCATCAAGTCCTTTAGGGTCTTTTGGATTGCTTGTATAATGTGTAAATTTATTTTGAACCGGGTTGTATCTGTTCAGTTCTTTCTGGTATGTACCGAACCAGAGATCACCAAAGCTGTCCTCGCAAATAGAATATATAAAATTTTTACTAAGGCTGTTTGGATTTCCCGGTTCGTGCTTTAACTGGAAAAACTTTTCAGGCTTCCTGTCTATTTTATTTAAGCCTCCTGCTATAGTACCGATCCATAGAATACCCGACTTATCTTCAAACATCTTTCTTATATAATCAGAACTTATACTGGTAGGATCTGAAGGATTTTTTTTGTGGCGGATGAAATTATTTTTTTCAGGATTATAAATATTGATTCCATTTGAAAGAGTTCCAATCCAAATAGTACCACGGCTGTCTTCAAAAATATCCCATATATGATTTCCGCTAATTGAGTTATTGTCCTCGCTTGTTTTATAAGTAACAAATTTTTTGTCTGCCGGATTAAATCTGCATAAACCTCCTCCATAAGTGCCAAACCATATGTTACCACGACTATCTTCAGTTATACAGACTACAACATTATCGCTTATAGTGTTTCGATCATTTGGATTATGAGCGAAGTGAGTAAAATCCCCGGTTTCTCTATTCAGGATAGATGCTCCGCCCCCATCAGTTCCAATCCATAGTTGGCTTTTACTATCTTCAAAAATTGTAAAAACTTTGTTATTGCTCAATGAGTAAAGATCAGAAGGTTCATGTAAATATCTTTTAAAATTATTTTTATCCCGGTTGAACCTGTTTAGCCCGCCTTCCCAGGTACCGACCCACAAAGTATTCTGATTATCCACTAATACTGCTTGAACAAAATCACTGCTTAAACTGGTTGAGTCTTCAGGGTTATGTTTATAATGTGTAAAAGATTCAGTAACAGGATCGAATCTGTTAAGACCACCGCCATCTGTTGCAATCCAGATTATGCCCTCATCATCTTCACATAAATCCCAAATATAGTTTTGTGCCAGTGTGTTGCTGTCACCGGATTTACGCTTGTATGTTTTAAATGAGAAGCCATCATATCTGCACAATCCTTCCTCTGTACCAATCCATAAAAATCCTTTTTGATCCTGGATTACTGCATTAACTGTATTTGAGGAGAGGCCGTCTATTATGTTTAAATTACTGAATTTGTAGGAAGAATAGTTAATCTGTCCAAATACATTTGACATAAATGCCACACAGTATAAAAAATATACTAATTTGTTGAGCATACAACTATATGAATAAAAGTGAGATGATTTAATTCCGGCTGGAAATTAAGGAAAATAAATATATCCTGAAAATTAGTTGTAAAAATATAGTGAAGCTGAAGGCTTTATAGTCAAAATATGTCAATGAATAGATTTAATAATTATTAAACGTAAGTACATTGATGAAATGCGATTAAATTAATATCAGGGGAGCTTTAGCTCCCCATAAGAATTACATCATAAGTACCTATCCCCCGATCCCGCTTTGCGGGATTAACGAATGAGGATCATCTTTTTAGTTTGAATAAATTCTCCTGCTTTCAATTGATAGAAATAAACACCGCTTGGAAGATTGACAGCATTCCAATTTACCTCATAAGTTCCTATTGGTTTTTCTTCATTAACTAATATTCCAATTTCGCTTCCGAGTATGTCAAATATTTTAATAGTTACATTACTTGATTGTGGAATCGAGTATTGAATTTTAGTCATTGGGTTAAAAGGATTGGGAAAGTTCTGTTCTAAAAAAAAGTTTTCTGGAATTTTAATTTCTTCCTCAACTGCAACAGGCCAACTTGGAGTAGTTGCATATCCAATCGCACCAGGTGAGCCGGAAGAACCGCCTGCATACCACATTTTATATAAATTGCTACCTGAATCTTCAATTACATACGGAAAACCGACTACATCATCATCAAAACCTCCCTGAGTTACATCAAGCATAATGGATGGATCCTTTGCCCATGGTCCATTTAACGCAGGTGCCGTGGCATAACCTATACGCCAATCAAGTAATGCACCACCTGAATAGAACAAAAAGTACTTAGAGGTACTGTCATTATATACCAGACTATTCGGCTGAACTCTTGGATGATCCCAGCTGCCTACGGATCCAAAAGTAATAACAGGATCGGGTGATTTGGTCCAATTAATTCCATCGGGTGAAGTGGCATATCCCCCCTGGTAATGTAATCCGTCATACCCATTATATATCATTTCAAATGTTGTCCCGTTAAAATTCAATGGACCGGTATCTACTGACGTATCATCCCAACTTCCGGAAGGTCCTAAATTTATTACAGGATTTGCAGGATTTTTAGTCCAGATGATTCCATTCGGTGAGGTAGCATAACCTACTCGATCATGAACTCCATCGGTTCCTGCATACCACATATGATATGTTGTACCATCGAAAAATACAAATGGACCGTAAACCCAAACATTTTCCCAGACTCCGGGTCCTATGTTCAGAACAGGGTCACTTTCTGCATAAGGGGGATTAACTGTAGCCGGATCGTTATATTTAGTCCAGTTTATACCGTCTGGAGAAGTTGCATAACCGATACGAAAAGTTGTTCCATCTGATGCACCATACCACATTTTATATGTAGTTTCATCGAAAATTACAAACGGAGAAATGAACCCGTCATCATCCCACTCACCCGCTGAGCCGGCTGACAAAACAGGACTACCATGTTTAGTCCAAGACTCCTGTGAAAATATTTTAACTTGCCCATCAAATTCATCTGCACCAATATCAGGATGCTGGTTGTCTCTTGCATCTCCATCAAAGTCGGTATCTATTCCTGTAATCGGAGTAGCACGAGATTCGGTGTTAGTTAAAAAGCCGCTATCCATATGAAGATCATCAGCTGCCATGAAATTTGGCATCTCTGAAATGCTGTGTAAATCTTTACCCGTTGTCTGCCAGTCTGCTAAAGTTTTGTAATTCGTACCTCCAATTTTTACTAAACAATTATTCTGGTTTGTATTGTCATAGTAAAGATCATTATAATCAAATGTTAATATGTTGGAAGCAGAGTAATCGTGAATTGCAGCTGCACAATAAGGTGATTCATCTCTTGTGTTAACTAATATGTTATTTCGGACATCAACATTTGTACATCCCTGATCAACATATAATGCTGCGGAACCTTGGACATTTGCACCCGAACCTGTTAGATAAACCGAATTATAATATATTTGGGGATTATCTTGCATCTTTATTCCAATTCCTGAAACTGCACCATCATTCTGGGTTGATGTCCCCTGGATGTCATATACCAAATTGTTATATACCATATTGTTACTACCATGGTAGCCAACTTCGCCAGTTAACCTAATACCCTCACTTAATAATTGGTGGGCGTTTTTTATATTGTGCACAATATTGTTACAAATAATATCTTCGCTCCCATAATAAGAAACTATTCCAAAACCAGGATATGATTGCTCTGGTGTTATTTTTAAGTTTTGAATCAAATTATTTTCAATAATTGTATTCTGCGTAAATTCAATTTGAATTCCACGACCAATTAAGCTATCCGTTTCCGACCCTATTTTATTTCCATTTATCTCATTTCCTGTTGGTCTGGCATTAGTAGTAGAATTTCCAATAAAAATTCCAAATGCCCCCTCTTTTATAAAGTTATTACGGATCAAATTGCTATCTGGATTAGCTAAAGGATTAGGATTGGACAAATTCCAAAATGAAATTGCACAGCTAATTCGAGTATGATCCCCGCAAATAAAAACAATATTTTGTACAATGTTATTGTCTGAATTATCCCAAAAATCAAGACAATCATTAAATTCAAATTGGGTGTTGTAATATGATTTAATTGTTAACGTAGTGGAACCAGTTAGATCAACACCATCAAATGTAATGAAGCTTACATTGTTAAGGTTAAATACTCCTATTCCGCTAGCCTCAATGGTTACATTTTTATTATCTGCAGGTTTAATAGTCACTCTATTATTCTGGTCGGCACCGGGAATTGGTCCATTTAGTAGAAACCCGTAATCGTCTGTCGGGGCGGTGTACAGGTTATCGGTCAATTCCAATATAACCTCTCCTGCAATTCCATCAACACTTAGTTTGCTAAATGCAGAATCGATTGTGGGAAAATTACCACCACTACCGATTGTATATGTCCCGGCAGCTAATGGTGGCCCAGTGGGTTTCATAAGTTTTACCGGAATGTTTTTCCTATCATTTCTTCTTAACGATCCAATCTCTTGCGCAAGAATGGTGTAAGAAAAAATCAAAGTAAAAAGAACAATAAATGAAACAAGTAACCTTTTCATAGCGAACCTCCTATTATTAAATTAATATATAGGGTGCTCAGTCGTGAGTGTTTACAATATGATTGAACACTCTAAATGTTTTTACCTCACCCCCGAAATAAATTCGGGGCAAGCTCTGTTTCCCTCTCTTTGCGAAAGCGAGGGACTATGAGTGAGGTGGTTTTTATTTAAGCAAAATCAGTTTCTTAGTTTGAATAAAATCCCCTTCTCCGCCGGCGGCAGATAATCTGTAGAAATAAACTCCTGATGATAATCGGGCTGCATTAAAATCGATATTATAAAAGCCTGCTTCCTGTTCTTCGTTTACTAATTCTGCAATTTCATTTCCTATTATATCATATACCTTAAGTAATACATTACTTCTATGAGGTATCTGGTACTTAATTGTTGTTACAGGGTTAAAAGGGTTAGGATAGTTTTGAGAGAGTGTATAATTAATATTATTATTTAAAGGATCATCCGTCGGTAAAATGTTTATACCATTTTTTGATCCAAGGGCGTATTCACAATTTTTAGTTTGATTTATTAAAGTTATAGTATTTTCAGAAGTATTTAATCTAGGATTACAATCTAACCAGAGATTATCAGAATTATTGTTACGACGAGCTAAACTTAAATCGTTTTCATCCAATATGCCGGGATGCCCATCATAAAAATAAGTGAGGTTATATGCAGGTTCATTAGAACCTACAAAATAAACTCCCCAATAACGAAATGGGTCCATTACCCAATTTGTATCTGGTGCTAAAGCGTTAGGTCTCAGCGATGTTGAATCACTGCGATAGAGATGAATTCCTTCAACTTGTCCATTACTATAAATTGTAATACTATCTCCATCGCTATGATTTAAATTAATTGAATTCCCTTTAGTAACATTAAGTTCATAGTTTTGAATACTTTCATCTCCAATTGCAGCACCAGACCAAATAAGTGATGAATCAATATTCATATTTACCATTGTTCCAATATTTCCATTTCCAGATTGATCTATAATGTAAGCATTCGTAGTTCCATCAAAATTAGAATAACATTTCAAGTTCACCCAATTGGGATGAGTGGGGTTTAATCTTTTACACATCCATTCTCGGATTCTGGATTCGCTTAACGCAACAGTCCAGATTCTTACTTCATCAATGACTCCACAAAAATATTCATCCCCACTGCAATTGTTAGCACTTTGACTTGAACCATATGAACTCCCAATTAGTAAGTTTAAATTATTTGTATTTATATTAATAAATCCTTCAGTACTCCCTGTTTGTATTCCATTGATAAATACCTTTGCTGTATCACTATTGTAAATGACAGCTAAATGATAGTACTTTTGAGTTATTGATTCATTAGAATATGCTGCAATTCCATTTCCAATTTCAAAAACTTTGCTGAAATAAGAAAAAGGAATTCCTGAACCAGCATACAACTTGCCATTATAAACCACCATTGACCATATTTGTTCCATTGGATCCAACAGACCAACTTCCGTCCAACCTGCATCTTCATTATAACGATATAATTTAGCACCATTATTATTTGTACCTGCATATAGATTACTATTGTATACAATTAATGAAGAAATCCA
>JAWOIK010000134.1:0-10347 GCA_046484705.1 Ignavibacteriaceae bacterium
CTTAGTATTGCCTCCAGGGCGGCTGAAAGCAAAGCAACTATACTGATAACAGGAGAAAGCGGAACCGGAAAAGAAGTTCTTGCCAAAGCCATTCACTTTGCAGGATCCAGAAAAGATAAACCGTTTATAGCTGTAAATATTCCTGCTCTTCCTGAAACCTTAATGGAAAGTGAATTATTCGGACATGAAAAAGGAGCTTTTACAGGTGCGGAAAGATTAAAGAAAGGAAGATTTGAACTTGCAGACAAAGGAACAATTTTTTTAGATGAAATTGGTGATGTTCCATTGAATATCCAGGTTAAACTTTTAAGAGTTCTTCAGGAACAGAAAATTGAAAGACTCGGATCAACAGAAAACATTGCTATTGATGTAAGAATAATTACAGCAACACATCAGGATCTTGAAGCGAAGATTAAGGATGGATCATTCCGCGAAGATCTGTTTTACAGATTGAATATAGTTTTTATTAATATTCCGCCTTTACGGGAAAGACGTGAAGATATCCTGCCGATGATTGAACACTTCATTAATTTTTATTCAGCCGAAAATGAAAAGGGTAAAATAGAAATATCAAAAGAAGCAGTTGATATTTTGATGAAATACAATTATCCCGGAAATGTAAGAGAACTTGAGAACACTATTGAACGGGCTGTTGTTCTTTGTCGTGATAACATTATCACTGTTAATGATATACCTGATAGTATTAAAGGATTTAAAAAAGAATTGTTTGCACCTGGCACTGATTCGGGTACATTGAATGAACAGGTTGAGGCTCTTGAAAAGAAATTAATATTTGATGCGCTTACAAAATCAGGAGGCAACCAGACGGTTGCTGCAAAAATGCTCGGACTTACGGAAAGAAACATACGTTATAAAATTCAAAAGTATGGATTTAAGAAGGGATAAACCTGTAATTAAAAATCAAATATAATTGAAGCTGAAATCAGGTTGTTAGAATAATCGTAGTAGTAATCATTTGAATTGTTGTTAATGAAGTTCCAGCTTGTCTCTAATGAAATACCTTCCAGTATAAAGCTCATATCAAATTCTGCCGCAACTCCTACTGCAAATTGTTTATCATCGCGTAAATAGTTCAATGAATTTCCCTCATTATCTGCAACAGGAAGCGAACTGAAATTTCTGGTTAAATACCTTGCTTCAATGGATAAAAGAATTTCATCTGTAATATATTGATTAACTGCTCCGCCAATTGTTACACCATCGCTTGAATATAGATCATTAAAAATCTCTTCTTCGTAGTAGATGTATTCGTTACTAAATAAGTATCTGTTTTTATCGGTCAGACTTTTTCTGTATTCGGAGTAAAGGCTTATTCTTGTATTTTCACCAAAAATCTTTGCAATGCTTAAACCAAATTTCAACAAAGCAGCATCATTGGCATAATCGGTTGCGCTGTATTTTTCCACGTAGTCTTTTAAATCCATTTCTGCCCCGGCAATAAGAGTTGTTTTATCAGCAATATTGGAAATCCATCGCAGAAATCCTTTATGCTCATAATGTGAGAACAATGAAAGATTCTTAAAATTGTTTCTGTTAAAGAGATATCCTGCAAGTAAATAATTATCTTCTAAAATACTATGCCTGTAATTTATGTAAGCCGAGATCTGATTAAAGTCATAATCCTTAAACTCATCTTTATTATTACGCAAAGAGTAATTAACACCAATATTTAATGGATTGTCATCAATAGAAAACAAATGAGTTTCAACTAAACCAATACGATGCGAGTTAGAGTTTTTAAATTGATTTGATCTGAAAGTGCTTAAATTTCCTTCATAATAAAGCTGAACATTATTAAACTCACTTTCAATATTAAAGCCTGAAGCAAGAGATAAACTATTTATAAAATCATCAGTCTGTTCAAAATTATTGAATATGTTATCATCGTAATAACCTTCGTAAGAAATGTTAAGATTTAATTGTGAATATCCGGCAGAAGTAAATACTGCAAGAATAATGAATTGAAGAAACAAGTTGGATTTCATATATGGCATTTTATTTTAGGATTATCTGCCGCCGCCGTATCCAGCCTGATTTGCATCGCCGTTCTGACCGCCACCGCTTCCGCTGCCCTGCTTTTGTCCGGTTCGTTTACGAAGTTTATTAAAACTCATTCCACCTTGCCTTGTATCACAAATCCCGTCGCCGTCTTTATCAATAAAAACATCTTTTCTTTTTCTTTGCGTAACCTGGCTTTTATCACCGGAACCTTTTTTATCTATGAACTTTGATTTATCAGATTTTCCTGCCTGTTCCTGTATCTGTTCCTTTTCCTTTATTTGTTCTTTCTGAACTTCCCGATTTTTTTCTTTAGTTGTATCAGGAATATCAAATCCATTAGCAAATCCTGAGATGGTTAATATTATTGTAAAGATTATAGTTTTCATTTTGTTCTCCTGCAAACATTTAACAAAGCCTGTGCCCGAAAATTATGTTTAATATTAACTAGAAAGAAACAATTAATATTTGCATACGACCAATTAGTCACTTAATACGACCATAAAGTCGACACGATACCAAAATTTGATAACTATCAAATAAACCCTTTGTTAAAATTATATTTAAGATTAATTGATATTATTACATTCACTATCCGGATGCTCGGCTTTGAAAACCAAGCTTCTACTTTCTATTTGCAGAAGGGAATATGCTGTAGTTCAGGTTCGGAAGGTATTACCCGGTAGTGTATGATAATGTATTTATGGAGGTGATTTGAAAAACAGTACAGATGGAGTTTTAATGATTCAGAATCATTTGGTGGACAAAAGAGGAAGGATACAAAATTATGTTTAATCTTTTGCAGCAGGCAGAGTAATAATAAAACAAGTTCCAGGTTTATCCGATGTGCCCATGTAAGAGGGACTCTCAACCCTAACAGTGCCCCCATGTCTATCTATAATTTGTTTAACAACAGGGAGACCTATACCTGAACCCTCATAGTCCTTATCTTGAATATTGGAAGCACGGTAATAATCTGTAAATATTTTATCAATATCCTTCTCAGGTATACCAAGTCCGTTATCGCATACGCTTATAGTTATATGATTTTCCAAATTATCAATCACAACTTCAATCTTACCTTCAAAATCAACATACTTGATTGCATTGTTAATTACATTAGAAATTGCAATCTGCATCAGAAAGCTGTCACCTCTAACTTGAAGTTTTTCCTTTCGTTCATCCCGAATTTTAATAGAAACATTTTTTGCTTTTGCATTCACCATTTGACTGGCAACAGTTGATTTAACTATTGCACCAATCGTCATACTTTCATCAGAAATTTTATCAAGCAGTTTCATGTTAGAAATTTTTAGTATGCTGTTTATAAGTTCCACTGCTTCATCTGATCTTCGTTTAGCACGTTTAAGTTTTTCTTCAACCACTTCATCTAACGGACCCAGAAATTTCTGAAGGACAAGGTCAAGATATGAGTGAACTGCTGCAAGCGGAGTTTTTATTTCGTGAACTATCCCGATGATATATTTTTGTTTTTCTTTTTCAGCCGCATTAATTTTTTCAATTGATGCCAGAAGCTGCTGCTCTCTTATATAAAGCTGTTTAGCCATACGGTTTGAGATTAAAACAATTAAAAAAACCATAAACCCGAAGGAAACATTAATAGCTAAGACATAATTAAAATCCTGATGCAGATGAAACGGCAGGTAACCTATCACATGATGATGCGGAATTAAAGAATAGTATTCACTAACTGTAATTATCCAAACAATACATACAATAGCAGCAGCAAAACCGTAAATAATAAAACCCGGTAATATCAGGCTTCCTACAATCATATGAATTACGAAGAATAAAAGTAACGGCGATTCTATACTGCCTGTATAATATACAACAAGCATCAGTGCAATTAAATCAAAGATCATCTGAAGCACAGAAAGGTGTAGCGGATTAAAACTATCTGCATCGTGCCTCAGAAATTTTCTTATAAAATGCAGCAATCCGTTGTAAATTAAAATTGTTATTGTGATTATTAAAAGAGATGTGTGCTGCGCACTGGTTAATTCAATGTTGAGGAAGTATTTTGGGTAAAATATCAGTATGAAGAGCATCAGAACAGCACCGTAACGAAGCTTTATAAACCACAAATTTCTTCTCCGGATTGTCATCCAGAATTCTTCGTAATGGTGTGCCCATGAAGGAACCAGGTTCAGCATAAATTTTCCTGATTATTCTATTCAAAAATAGAAAAGGCAGATGCCATAAACTAACCTCTGCCTTAATTATAAAATGAACTTAAGCTATGTACTTTCCTCTTTTCACATAATGTGTGTGAAGAAGTTTATGTGAAAGATGTCCGCAAGGTCCGTCTGTTAAGAATTCATCATAGATATCAATTACGTGACGATTTTCATGCGATTTTCTAACCGGTAACGATTTATCTTCATCATAAATAGCTTTTGCTCTAAGCTGCCGGATTTCAGGAGTTGTTGGAATAGGCTGTCCGCCTCCGCCTATACAGCCGCCCGGACAAGCCATGAACTCAATGAAATGACATTCACTGAATTTTCCGCCTGCTTTTATATCATCCATTATTTTCTTTGCATTAGCTGTTCCGTGAGCAACTGCTATTTTCAGGGTTGCACCTTTCAGCCAGTTCCAATCCGAAACAAGATGTTTTATAAGATCTGGAACTGGTCCTACTTCTGTGATAGGAAGTTCAGCATATTTAACACCTTCAAATCCTCTTACTGGTAAAACATCAGCATTAGCAAAAACATCTTCTACTTTTTTTCCTGTTACAAATTCAATAACTGTTCTTAAGGCAGCTTCCATAACACCGCCGGTTGCACCGAAAATTAATCCTGCACCGGAAGCATCACCAAAAGGATCATCAAAATGTGATCGCGGCATTTCTGGAAGATATATTCCAGCCTCTTTTATCATCTGTGCAAGTTCACGGGTTGTTAGTCCGTAATCCACATCTTTAAATCCTGAATCAACCATTTCCGGTCTGTTGCACTCAAACTTTTTAGCAGAACAAGGCATAACCGCAACCGAAACAATATCCTTCGGATCAATTCCTTTTTTCTCTGCATAGTATGATTTGATAAGCGCTCCAAACATCTGCTGTGGAGATTTTGCCGTGCTTAGATTATCCACATACTCAGGATAAAAGTGTTCCAGATATTTTACCCACCCGGGCGAACAAGACGTAAACTGAGGAAGTGCTGTCTGTTCTTTTTGAACAAGTGCTTTGTATAATCTAAGAATTAGTTCTGTACCTTCTTCAAAGATTGTTAAGTCGGCAGTAAAATTAGTATCGAACACCACATCAAAACCGATGCGTCTTAATGCAGTATTCATTTCACCTGTAAGAGAATGACCTGCTTCCATACCGAACTCTTCACAAATTGCTGCTCTTGGTGAGGGTGCTGTTTGAATTACAACATGTTTTTTAGGATCATCTATAGCACTCCAGATTTCATCGCGCGGATCGTTTGCACGTAGTGCTCCGGTTGGACAACGATTAATGCACTGTCCGCAGTTTATACAAATCACCTCTGCAAGCGGTTTATCAAAAAATGTTCCTATGTGTGTATCGTGACCCCTGTCGATAGCTTCAAGTACGCCGACTTCCTGGAGATCAATACATGTTCTTACACAACGTTTACACATAATGCATTTGTCAAGATCACGGACAACAGAATATGATGAATTATCTACTTCATATCTTGGATGTTCAACGTGACCGAAATTGTAGTGATCAACTCCGTATTCTTTTGCAAGTGACTGCAGTTCGCAATTGTTATTCCTGAAGCAGGAGTAGCATTCGCCGTAATGCTCGCTTAACAGTAAATCGATAATATGTTTTCTTGCCCGCCTTACAGCATTGCTTGTTGTTTTTATTTTTATCGGGGCAGTTATCGGGAATGCACATGAAGCCTGTAATGTTCTCATGCCTTCTACTTCAACAACGCATACACGGCATACACCCGCAACACACAGATCTTCGTGATGACAAAGTGTTGGTATGTGCACCTGGTTTTGCCTGCATGCATCAAGTATTGTTGTACCAAAAGGTACTGATATTTTTTTCTCGTTTATTTCTATAGATATTGTTCCGCCAATATGTTCAGGATGTTCCGGTTTAGGAACAACATGCGGTTTCTGGCTTACCGGTGCTCTTAATGTTTTTTTATTTTCCATTTCTACCTCCATTACCGCGTGTAAAGATTTCATCTTTAAAGTTTTCAAGAATTGATATGAAAGGATTGGGACTGGACTGACCTAATCCGCATTTAGATGCAATCTGCATTGTTCTTCCAAGATCTTTAAGTTTATTAATGTGTGCGAAAGTATATTCACCCTTCTCTATCATTTCAACACCTTCAAGTAGCTTAACATTTCCAATTCTGCATGGAGTGCATTGACCGCATGATTCATCAACAAAGAATTCCATAAAATTCTTAAGAACATGAAGCATATCTCTGTTTTCATTGAAAATTATAACAGAACCGCCTGTTGCTATATCTTCATAAGCAAGTGCTCTATCGAACTGGGATTTAGGTATACAATGCCCTGAAGCACCACCTATCTGAACAGCTTTTGTATTTTTTGCTTCTACTAATTTCAGAAGTTCAGATACTTTTGTTCCCCAAGGTAATTCATATACACCGGGTTTTTCGCAGTCACCGGAAACAGAAAATAATTTAGAACCCGATGATTTATCAGTTCCATAAAGGCTGAACCATTTTCCGCCTTTCATTACAATATGTGTAACTGCGGCAAGTGTTTCCACATTATTAACGGAAGTAGGTCTTCCGAGGTAACCTGTATTGATCGGATAAGGCGGTCTGTTTCTTGGTTCACCGCGATGCCCTTCAAGTGATTCGATAAGTGCAGTTTCTTCTCCGCAAACATATGCACCGGAACCAAGGAAAATTTCTATATCGAAATCAAATCCATCTTTGCCCAGAATATTTTTCCCGAGCAAATTATCTTTTCTCATTTCCTCAAGATAGTCCTGAAGAGGTTTTAACAGGTATTCATATTCACCGCGCAGATAAACTATTCCAAGCTGAGCGCCGATTGTATAACCGCCGATAACCATTCCTTCAAATACAAGTTCAGGAAATTCTACAAGCAGGACTCTATCTTTAAATGTTCCGGGTTCACCTTCATCGGCATTACAAACCAGAAATTTATTCCCGGATTTTGCAGCCGCAGTCAACATCCACTTTGTTGAAGTTGGAAATCCCGCACCGCCTCTGCCTTTTAGTTTTGAATCCTTTAATTCAAATAAAATGTCTTCACGCGACATTGAAATTATTTTTTTTATTGCATCTCCTCTGTTATAATCCGAGAAGATGACCGGACCTGTTCTTTTTTTCTTGTTGTTAATCATATT
The DNA here is from genome assembly GCA_046484705.1 of Ignavibacteriaceae bacterium. Classification (GTDB taxonomy): domain Bacteria; phylum Bacteroidota; class Ignavibacteria; order Ignavibacteriales; family Ignavibacteriaceae; genus JAGXRK01. The sequence continues at coordinate 7,388 of JAWOIK010000134.1, forward strand.
CATCTCACTTCACCTTTCCTAAAAGTTCAACAGCTTGTTCGGGAGTAAGATTTGTATAAACCCTGTCGTTAATAGCCATTGCCGGGCCCATATCGCATAGTCCGAGACAATTTGCATATTCAACAGTGAACTTATTATCCTTTGTTGTATCACCAATTTTAATTCCGAGTTCACGCTCAATTGCCTGAACAATCTGCTGTTTATTTTTCATATCGCATGAAATTGTCTGACAAATACGAACAATATTTCTTCCTTTGGGTTTGGAATTAAGAAAAGCGAAGAAGGATATAACACTATAAACTTCAACGGGATGAATATTCAGAAGACGTGCAACTTCCTGCTGTGCAAATTCTGAAATGTGTCTGTGCTTTGTCTGAATCTCGTGAAGAATCATCAACAGCGCTGAACGATCATCGCCGAATTTTTCTATGTAGCTCTCTATTTCTTCGGAGAGAGCGTTTTTTTCAACTACAAGCATTGGCTCTACTCCTTTAAATGTAATTGTAAAAGTTTTTCAACTTTATCAATTAATGTGTCTGGTGAAATAGGTTTTTCAACAAAGTCATCAACCGGAATCATTTCTCCGGCTGCAAATTCCAATCCCAGTGTTTTTGAAACAGAAGTGTACATTATTATCGGGATTTCAATTTTCTCTCTGCGAAATTTTTGTGCAAGAAAAAATCCATCATCCGGTTCATTCATCATTACATCGAGAATAATGAGATCCGGTTTCTGATCTTTTACTATTTTGTATCCGTCATCCGGATTAGTTGCAGTAATAACCTCATATCCTTTTGATGTGAGCACAAGACTGCTTGCATCAAGTATATCAGGATCGTCGTCAATAATTGCTATTTTAGGCATGTTATCCCCTGGGATAATTATAAATAATACTAATTAATTGGTTTTATCCGTTTCAAAATCAACATAATAAATGCCATAAATATAAGCTGGAAATTATCTTTTTAAGTCATTTTAACAGAAAACCACTCAATCACATTCTTATAATCAAGAAAGAAAATTCTTAATTAAGAAAAGTTTTTTTTTAATAACTAGCAGTTAATACATAATTGTTAACTGATGATATTCAACAACAAACGTGATTTGTTAAATGTGTTTATTTTAAATTTAAGAATTGATATTATTAATCAAACAATATGGAAAACAGAAGTAATGAAAAACGGAAACAAATTATTGAGGCTCACACTACCAATAATCATATTCCTTCTTTGCTCGTGTGATATAATATACAGGCAATACTCTGATACAGATTATCTGCTTATTGATATAGATAATCCTAACGAGATAATCTTCATTTCCCCGGTATTTGCCGATGAATGGAAACAACTTTCTGAAGTACTAATAAAATGGAATAGTTCAGGCACATTAACTGAAGTTGATGTGGAACTTTACAAGAAAAATCACGGAGTATTTACCATTAAAAAGCAGACAGATAATACCGGAGAGTTGAGGTGGACTATTCCGAATGATATTCCGAACTCAGTTCAATATAATATCAGAATTTCAAACTCTTACAATCCGGATGAATACTGGGAAAGTGAACGGTTTGCTATAACAGAATAGGGATGAAAAGAAATTTTTCACTTCATCCCTGAGATTTTTAAGAAGAGTTATTCCGAATCCGGTGCTCTGACTATGGAAAAAGAGCCATTCACAGTTATATCATCCATTGATGAAGTTTCTGTCAGCTTACCTGAAATCGTACCTTCAATCTTTTCACCAACAGCACCATAATTTGTAACGTTTGTCTTTCCTTCAGAAGTTGCAAGATAAAGCAATGCATTATTGTCATCCATAACAATAACTGCCGCATCATAATTTTCCTGTTTCCAATCGAAAGAACCTTTTTTGTTACCGGTAAACTGGAAAGCAACATAAATTGAATCGCTTCCGGTTTTTCCCCAGAATGCTGCATAAGTTTCACCATCCTCAGGCAGGTAAGAACTGAATCCCTCAATTAAAGTAACTTCCTGATTATCAAATCCTCCGCCGTTGATTATAACTTTTACCTGGGCATTAGCAACCACACCACCGGATTTACCGCTGTCAACAGGATTGTCTGAATCCTTTGAACAGGCAGTTATAAAAACAAATGTTAAAAGCAGAACAAAAAACATTCCCCTGATCTTTACATATCGCATAATTTTCTTCCTTCTGAATTATTTATTCTAAAATATTTTTTCTAAGACTTATAAAATCTACGGGACAAAAATTGTTAAGGCATGCAGCGTTTACAATAGAACAAAGTGACTAATGAGACTAATGTATTAATTGTCATTTGAATGGATACAGCAAATGATAAATGGTATTTGATGATGTGAATCAAAATAATATCACAGAATCATTGTCTTTGAAAAATGTAAATCCTATTTTCGGATAAACAAAAAAAACATCAGAAAGGCAGGACTGATATGAAACAAGTATTTAACTCTCTGTTAATTCTTATCTGTATTTTTTCCATTTCTCTGACTAGCTGCGGACAGGAAAATACTAAGCAGGAAACCGAACCCGTTTCCAAATCAACAACTTCATTTGACAAACCTCTTTGTCAAGTACTTCTGAAAGAGGAAGTGCAGAAATTAACCGGACTGACGTTTAATGAAGTGACAGAAACTGTTCATAACTATGATAAAGCTTCAGGCAAGTATGTATCTCAATGTGCATATTACACCGGTAAAGGTATTGAGCACATTGCAGTATTACTTAGTCATATTAAAAACTATTCTTATCCAACAAGTATAGAAGAAATTCTTTCTTCAAGTAAAGTTGGAGACGCTGAACTTGATGCTAAAATAGATGAGGCTATCAAAACTAGTAAAAAAGTAGACGGACTTGGTGATGCTGCATACTGGTACTCGCTTTTTGGTGATGCCCAGATGAGTGTTGTTGTAAATAAAAATTACCAGATTCTGATTACTTCACACGGATTAAGTTTTGAT
>JAWOIK010000206.1:0-3316 GCA_046484705.1 Ignavibacteriaceae bacterium
TTTTTTGTGGCTTCACTTCCGTTGGGAATAACTTTGAGAGTTAATTATCTTGGAAGTTCAGGACAACTTCTATCTAAATACTAAAATCTTCCCACATATGTCTAACTTCTTTTAGTTTTGATTGACTAAATTCTTCAATGATTTTTGCTAAATCTTCTGGGATACTTATCTCGCACTCAACTAGGCAGTTATAATATCTTCTTATTAAAACAGACAAACTATAAATAGTATCAATCAATTCTCGATCTGATTTATTAAAAGAAAGATCCAACTTATCTTTATTCTGCCTAAATGCTTTTATAATCTCATTTCTATACTTTTCTTGAATGAGAATTGGATGATTAATTACGGATATTAATCTAGAGATGACCATACTGCTTCTAGATACATCAAAGTATTTTAATGAGTTGAATAATTCGATCACGCGATCTGAGATTTGAACATTATTTGTGGAAACCATTTCAAATGTCAGCAAGAGTTCTATTACACTCATAGCTTGGCCAAGTTCATCTCTTTCTCCTATTATCGCCCTATTCATGAGGTTCTCAATGTCCATTTCTATACTTTCATTCGAAATCACCTTTTCAGTGATTTCTATAGATGAAGTTGTAATATTATGGTCTTGTAATACCGACTTAACATTTTGAATTTCCACTACTACTTTACTAGTATATACATTAGACAAATATGCCTGTGCTGCCAGCATCGCAACAAAATCACACAATTTAATAAATCTCCTTCTGGCCTCTCTTTCAGAACCAAAAATATCAAACTTTAAAGTTAACAAACTTTTTTCATTATCCATATACTCATAGATATATCTTATTGTTTTTACAAAATAATCACTATCCCAAGTAAAACTAAATGAATTCTTCTCATGCTTTCTAAAATCAGAAATCTTTCTGAAACATTGTATATACTCATTTATAGGGTTATCAATTGTAGATATCCCAGAAATTGTTCCTCCATTTACAGATCGAATAAAATTAGGATTCTTTAAATATTTCTTATAAAGAATTCCAAGATCAATATCGTCAGGATATGGTAATTTGTTCCATATCCAAACGTAAAAATTGTTAGTTTTTGGGAATCCTATATTATCTGTTTGTCCCCACAGAGCTTCTGAAATTTTGTTTTTGTGCTCTTCTGTGTTAGCGACGGCGTCATTAAGAATAATTTTAGTTATGCCTTTATCTCGAACTTCGCCATCGTGAGATTTTATTTCATCAATTATTTTCTTAAACACATCATTTGGAATTTCAACGGGCTCAATATGTGTATCAATATCGACAAAGACAAATAAGAACCGTAATGGAATTTTATCTGATGCCAGCAGTTCATTAATAAAATATGATTGCACGCTGGTATTTATTGATGATCTGATTCTCCCAAAATACTCAATAAGTTTCGCATAGTCATGTTCGTTCAGTTGTATGCTCATTTTTAATATGTTCTCAATTAGGCTGATAACTTTATCGTCATCCATCACAATCGAGAACCTTGACAGAATATCATAGATAGTTTCTTGAGTGATAATCCTATTCCTTCTGTTAAACATATCACTAACATTAAAACTATTAACAAGTTTGAACAATTGGTCATAAATACTTTCAATCCAATCTTTTTCTGATGATAGTATTAATTCTCTCTTAAAGAATGAGTTTATAATATTTGAATCATTGGTGCGAATAAGAGATGACCATTTCCAGATAGGATTTTCACTTGTTTGAATAATTCCTTTCAAAGCTAGAGCCAGTATATCTTTGTGATCACTAAATGTATTCGGCAAGCACAATAAATCTTGAAACATTACATACTTTAAAGGGTGTGTTACAGCATCCTGTTCTTTCCTAGTTGCTGTTCCATAAGTTACTTTGTAAGTACCTGGATTGAACCCTGGATTCTCCCCTCGAGATTCATTGTGGGCTAATAGCAACGAGTTACTGACATCATTTTTTATTTGGTTGTAAATATTTCTTACATTGTAACTATTTGAATAATACTCTTCATCGGAGAAACTATCATCATAGGATTCCCTTAGTCCAGACATTATCGATCTAGCACATAAGTTAAGATACCCCCTGAGTGAAGCAGCCTTATTTTCAGCATACTTCTTCTGAGCTAAAAAAGCTGAAGCATTTCTTAATAAATCTTTACCTTTTTCTTCTTCACCAATTTGTTTATATAAAAATATTTTCTTCAACTGTACGTCCAAGGCAACACTGTGATTGATCTTTTGAATTTCTTCGGCTGCTTTACTGTATTCAAATGATGCGATAAGGAACTTACACTTTTCTATCTGCAATTCTTCTTTAGTGTATCCATCAAGTGTCACAGTTTCCTTTTCAATCTTTGTGAGTAATTCTATATAATCTTCATTCCTTCCATCTACTCGATACATCTCTAACAAATAAAGTGAAAGATCGACCCAAGACGCAAGTAGAGCCTTATCATTCCTTAATTTCTCAACTTCAATGGAAGTAATTAGGTTAGCTATTTTATTTGCATCTGGATCTTCTAAAATTGTATAGCTCTTTCTTAATAAGTAAACGATTTTTGATAGAGTATTTACTTGCTGAGCATTATGTTCTAATTTCAGTAGTTCCTTAAAATGACCGCTGATAGAATTTATAAAACTGATAGTTTCGTGGTTATTTAGAAAAGCGAGATAACCGTTTGTTTTTTCTTTCATCTTCAATAAAAACAAATCCATAACATCAAAATATTCGTCATTTATAAACTTATGGAAATCCTGTTTAGATAGCAACTCTTTATATGGAACAGGTTCAAATATATTTTCCTTTTTCTTACCATACTCGCTCAATTTGTTTAGAAAAGCATTCAAAGCTTCTTGATGCCCAACGATTGCTTTGTTATCAAACATATCTCCAAGGTCTAAAACTGTAATGTTTTGGTTCTCTAGGGTCATCTTCTCTGCAGCACTCATATTTTTAAATAGCCCAACCAAATAAATGGTAGGACAATTTTCCCCCATATTATCTCTTAGCCAACCAAGCCAACTTAGGAAGTTTGGGTCATCACCTGAGAATCCGATTAGGTCACTCGAGCCCTTCGCGCTTCAGCGCCCGTCGGTTCCCGATGAGGGCCGCGGTCCTCGGGGTCGTGCTCGCGGCGGGCCTGCTTTCGGGACCGCTCGCCTGCCGGCCGTCCGCGCCCCCCGCGGCCCAAGAGCCCGAGGTCCTGTCGCTCCGGGCGCAGGCCGACCGGATCAACGCCTGGATGGAAACGCGCCTGGCGACGCTCGTTCCCGCCTTGATGCGGCGGGCGGGCATCGACATGTGGCTGATCATCAACC
>JAWOIK010000110.1:0-3436 GCA_046484705.1 Ignavibacteriaceae bacterium
GATTGGTTTGTTGGAATATTCTCCTTGTTCATCAGAAGAAATCTTCCGGCATTCCAAATCTTATTCGCAAAGTTTCTTCCAAGCTCACATTTGTCAGTGCTGAAAAGAACATCCTGTCCGAGAGGAGCTAGATAAATTACTGTAAATCTTAAAGCATCAGCACCGTATTCTTTAATGACATCAAGAGGATCAGGTGAGTTGCCTAACGACTTGCTCATCTTTCTTCCCTGTACATCTCGTATAATGCTTGTAAAGTAAACATCGCTGAAAGGAATGTCTTTCATAAAATTCATTCCCGCCATTATCATTCTTGCAACCCAGAAGAAAATTATATCCGGTCCGGTAACAAGTGTGCTGGTTGGATAATAATATTTTCTTTCTTCTTCAGTTCTGAAAATTGCATGTGCCCAAAGCCAGCTTGATGCCCAGGTATCAAGAACATCTTCATCCTGTTTCCACTGATCAATATCTGTTGGAGGATTAACATCGCCATAAATTTCATTAGTGGATTTATTATACCAGACAGGAATTCTATGTCCCCACCAAAGCTGCCGTGAGATACACCAATCCTTAATGTTCTCCATCCAGTGGAAGTAGGTTTTTTCCCAGTGCTTTGGATAAAATTTTACTCTGCCTTCTTTCACAACGTCAACTGCTGGTTTGGCAAGTTCATCCATCTTCATAAACCATTGTTCACTTAAATACGGCTCGATGGGAACGTTGCCTCTTTCAGAGTAACCGACTTTATTCTGATAATCTTCAATCTTATGCATCAGTCCTAGCTCTTCAAACTTTGCAGCAACTTTCTTACGCACTTCATACCTGTCCTGATGCTGAAGCCAATCAGGAACATTCTCATTTGTGGTTGCATCATCATTAAAAATATTAATGAACTGAAGATTATGACGCATTCCCATCTCGTAATCATTCACATCGTGAGCGGGAGTAACCTTTACTGCACCGGTTCCGAATTCTTTATCAACATACTCATCTGCAATGACCGGAATTTCCCTATCAACAATCGGAAGTTTTACTTTCTTACCAATCAAATGTCTATAACGCTCATGATCGGGATTAACCGCAACAGCAGTATCGCCCAGCATTGTTTCAGGTCTTGTGGTAGCAACAACAATAAATTCTTTTGAACCAACAACAGGATATTTAAAATACCAAAGCTTTCCGTTTACAGTTTTGTAGTTTACTTCCTCATCGGAGATAGCGGATTTGTTTGCAGGATCCCAGTTCACCATTCTGTATCCGCGATAGATCTTACCTTCTTTGTAAAGATCAACAAAAGCTTTTATTACTTCGTGGTAATACTGGTCATCCATTGTAAAGACTTCTCTTCGCCAGTCGCAGCTAACGCCAAGTTTTTTTAACTGCTGAATGATAATACCGCCGTACTGTTTTTTCCATTCCTGGCAGTGTTCTAAAAATGCTTCGCGCCCGATTTCTTTTTTCTTAATTCCTTTTTCAGCAAGAAAATTAGTTACCTTTGTTTCAGTTGCAATAGAAGCGTGGTCAGTTCCCGGAACCCAGCAGGCATTGTCGCCTTGCATGCGTTTCAGACGTATGAAAATATCCTGAAGAGTGTTGTTGAGAATATGTCCCATTGTAAGCATACCGGTAATGTTCGGCGGAGGTATGGGAATTACGTAAGGCTTTTTACTTTCATCTATTTCGGAGTGATAAAGCTCATTATCGTACCAGTACTTGTACCACTTATCCTCAACATCTGCGGGATTATATGCTTTTGGGATTTCCTCGAAAGTTTTAACGAACATTTATTTCTCTATAATTAAAAATTTGAGTGCAAATATAAGGATTTTTGGAGAGTGTCGGTGGGTAAGGAGTAATTGTTAAATTGTTTTATTGCTGAATTGCTTTACAGTTCAAAACTTGATTCCTTAAGTTAATCTGTTGTAATCTTATTTATAATTTTTCCTCCACCTCAAACGCATCATTAGTAACCATTTCAATTTCATCTATTCTAAAGCTGTTTTGTTCTCTATCTTTTGGGGTGGATGCATCTTTTTCTCCGGCAATAAAAAACTCGGCAAATTGTTTTGCTTCTTCTTCACTGTTTGCATTAATGATTACTATGTAATCCCGGTGGAGTGAAACTTTGTATGTTTTCATTGTCCTCATCTTTTTGCAATTGGTCTTCTCTAAATTAAAAAATTAGTGAGTAAGATGCGCTAATGAAACACAGACCGGTCTTATGGCTGTAGGCAGGATATGCATATGAGATCAAGTTAGCCATTATTCCCGCTATAGCAGCAAATAGACTTCAATATTATGGATAAATCCATTATTTTTTCAATATATGAGTAATTTTACTGCTTAGGCAGTAGTATAGCTTGTGTTTAATAATATAACACATTAACTTTACCATAAACATTAAATATTACTGCTATAAAGGGATAATAAAATGAGTATACAAACTTTTTCCAACATAGTTAAACTACACAGAAAACAGGCTGGTTTAACGCAGAAGGCATTAGCTGAACTTGCCGGAGTCGGCAAAACAGTAATCTATGATATTGAAAAAGGCAAAAAAACTGTTCAGTGGAATACTGTCCTCAAAGTTCTAGCGGTGTTAAATGTTAAAATAAAATTTGAAAGCCCGTTACTGCAATTTATGGAGAGCAATGATGAGAAAAGCTAAAGTATATAATTTTGGAAGTCCTGCCGGAGAGTTAATTGAGATAGAACCCGGAAACAAATATAAATTTGTTTACTCTGATGATTATAAAGCGCAGCCAATATCTCTTACTATGCCTATTATCAAAAAGGAATATGAGTTTAATGAGTTTCCTCCGTTCTTTGATGGTCTTTTGCCGGAAGGAGTACAACTAGAAGCACTTATTCGTCAGATGAAGATAGATAAAAATGATTTCTTATCTCAGCTTATTTGTGTTGGAAAAGATTTAGTTGGTTCGGTTACTATAGAGGAGATTAAAGAATGAATACCTGTCCAATTACTTACGAACCGTGCGGAGATAAAAAGTATTCAGAGAAAGGTTTGAAACTCCTTTCAAGAAACCTTACTCAGCTTGAAGATTTTCCCTATACACAGGAAGAGCAGTTACGCGAAGCGGCAGCAAGAGCACCAAAGATGTCTATACAAGGTGTTCAGCCAAAACTAAGTGCAAAGCTGAAAGTTAAGAAAGGGATTTTTGAAGTTGTTGACAAAGGAGGTGAGTACATCCTGAAGCCTCAGAACATTATGTATCCGCAATTACCGGAAAACGAAGACTTAACAATGCGGCTTGCGGAAGAAATTGGACTGGATGTTCCGCTGCATGGTTTGATTTATTCAAAAGACCAGAAGCTGACTTATTTTATTAAAAGGTTTGACAGATATGGAAAAGGGAAGAAATATGCAGTTGAAGATTTTGCACAGCTTTCAGGTAATAATCGTAACACAAAATAT
>JAWOIK010000055.1:0-6475 GCA_046484705.1 Ignavibacteriaceae bacterium
GTTAAGAATCTGGTAAGGATAGTTAGCAATCTTAAAATGATAGAAAGCAATCTGAAAGAGATAATTTATAATCTTGTTATGAGAGTAAGTGAAAAATGTTTGAGTGTAGCTTAAATACTCTCAAAATGCCATATGCGTAGGAAAGGAAATTGATTGAACATAAACACGCTTATTTCATCTTTTGATAAGAAGGGTTAATTTTGATGCGTTAAACCCAAACCAATCATTACCAGAAAGCAATACAGATACATTTTAGCATTTATGTCCCGTTAGGGACAATATATTTATAGAATAAATTAACAAAACAAAAAACAAGTCCCGTCAGGGACGGAATATTGAGGGAAATATGGCTAACACATACACACAAATTTATCTTCATCTCGTTTTTGCAGTGCAGAACAGAATCTCATTAATCGGTATAGAATGGAAAGATGAATTATACAAATACATAACCGGCATTATCCAAAACAACAAACACAAACTGATAGCCATAAACGGAATGCCCGATCATCTGCATATAGCTGTTGGATATAAACCGCATCAGCTTATTCCCGAATTGCTGCAAGACATAAAAGGCAGTTCATCTGGCTGGATTAACAAAAAAGGATTTGTGAAAGGTAAATTCAAATGGCAGGAAGGTTATGGAGCTTTTTCATTTTCGCATTCACACATTGATCGTGTTGTTAAGTATATAATCAACCAGGAGAAACATCACAGAAAAAAAACATTTGTGGAGGAATATGTTGAGTTGCTTAAGAACTATAATATTGAATATGACGAACATTATATCTTGAAGAATGTGGATTAGATTTTTACCCGGTTTATATATCGTCCCTGACGGGACTCTGATTACTGTTTCTTATTAAGTTCTATAAATATTAAGTCCCTATCGGGACTAAATTTATCTAATGCGATTGAAATATTTTTTACCTTTATTAAAATATATAATAGATTATTCAGAATTCTGTAATCATTTGATAGTAAGGGCTAACTCTGGAGTGTTAGACCAAAAGCAATTATTAAAGCAAAACAATACAGATACCTTTTAACAATTATATCCCGTTAGGGACAATATATTTATAGAATAAATAAACAACGCAGAAAACAAGTCCCGTCAGGGACGTAATGAAGAATGAGATTATATACACATTGAGTTATAGATTATTCAGAATTATTTCATCTTTTGATAATAAGGGTTAATTTTGAAGCGTTAAACAGCTCCCTTCTTTTCCCTCACGTTGGTAAGGAGAGGGAATCAAAAGGGTAAGGTCGTTATGCCATTACTACAGCAAACTGGTTTATTTATGAACACACTCTACATTGGCAAGAGCAAAACAAAACCAGTTTAAGATGGAGATGTGAGGGTAATGCAATCCGGTAATTTGCTAAATTACCCGGAAAATACTACTCAACCGAAGAAAATCGGAACTTCATTATTCACTTAAACAGGGCGGCAAATTGGTGTTCTTATCTGAACAAATTGCTTTATATTTGGCACTGGAATTGTCACTTATTTGTAAAAAATTAAAGGATTATATGTTAGGATTTGTAAATATCAGCAAGCCGCGGGCTCCACGTGAATTTGATATGCGTACAGAGAAAAAACGCAAGAAAATTATTTTTAATGTTGTTTTCGCAATAATTGGTTTCGGTTTACTCAACATCGTATTATATTCGCTCACAAGAATCTGATTCTTTCTCATTTCAATCAGTATTATGCAAAAAAACAAAGTTTACATAGAAACCTATGGCTGCCAGATGAATGTGGCTGATACGGAAATTGTTCTGGGTGTTCTTAAAAAACAGGGTTACGTTTCATCCGATAATGCTGAAAATGCGGATGTAATTCTGCTTAATACCTGCAGTATCCGTGAAAATGCAGAACAAAGAATTTACGGCAGACTCGGCAACTTCAAAACTTTAAAAACACGAAGACCCGAAGTTGTTGTAGGAATTCTCGGCTGTATGGCAGAGCGTTTAAGAAAAGATCTTGTTGAAGAAAAGAAAATAGTTGATCTTGTTGTTGGTCCCGATGAATACAGAAGACTACCCGAATATATTGATGTTGCATTCAATGGCGATAAAGGAATAGGTGTTAAACTTTCCCGCACAGAAACGTATGACGATATTGAACCGCACAGGGAAGACGGACTTTCAGCATGGATTTCCGTTATGCGCGGCTGCGATAAGTTCTGCACTTTCTGCGTTGTTCCGTTTACAAGAGGCAGGGAAAGAAGCCGTTCTCTCGAATCCATAGTAAAAGAAGTTGAATCTCTTTCTATAAGAGGATTTAAAGAAGTTACCTTGCTCGGACAAAATGTAAACTCATATCGTGATGAAAACTCTGCAACAGGCGGCGACTTTGCCGATCTTCTTGCAGCAGTTGCTTCGGTTGACAGATCTATGCGTGTAAGATTTACAACTTCACATCCGCAGGATCTTTCAGATAAACTTTTATATACAATTGCAGAACATCCGAACCTGTGCAATTATATTCATCTGCCTGTTCAGTCAGGTTCAAACAGAATTCTTGAACTGATGAACAGAACTTATACTGTTGAACATTATCTTGATCTTATTGAAAGAGCCAAGCGTATTATTCCCGGTGTAAGTTTTTCAACTGATATTATATCAGGCTTCCCGACTGAAACGTGGGAAGATCATCTTGCAACATTAGAAGTTATGCGTAAGGTCAAGTATGACGGCGCTTATATGTTCAAGTACTCTCCGCGTGAAGGAACAAAAGCCTACCGGATGGATAATGATGTAACAGAAGAAATTAAAACAAAACGTCTGCAGGAAATTATAGAAGTTCAGCAGTCAATCTCATTTGAAAAGAACCGGGAACTGATTGACCAAGAGGAAATTGTACTTGTTGAAGGTTACAGCAGAAAGTCAGATGATTTTTATGCCGGAAGAACTGATTCAAATAAAGTTGTAATTATTTCTGCTGATAAAGAAATCCAGCCCGGAACGTATGTTAAAGTGAAAATTAACAAGGCAACACACGCAACTTTGTTTGGTGAATATCTGAGTGAAGTTCAGATTGATAAAGAAAATATTGTGCTTAGTGCATAAACAGTAAATTACAAGATTGCAAGAATATTCGAACGAATCTCTTCGGAACAATACCTATCAGCTTCAGCATAATCAATTAACAAATTAGAAAACGAATAGTATTTGATTGACTGCCAATTTAAACTATTTTTGAACTATGAAAATCGTACTTCAAATAATACTGTTCTCAATTCTGTTTCTTCCAACCGTAAGCTTTACTCAGGATATTGATATTGTTCCATATTTAAAACAAATTGAAGCCGGTGAGCTTAATGCAGTTAAGGAAAAACTACCTGAATTAAAAGTAAAATATCCCGGCAGTCCTGCTATTATGTTTTTAGATGGAGTGCTTACAGAAGACGGTCAGCAGGCTGTTGCTATCTATCAGAATATTATTGATAAATATCCCAACAGCAAATATGCAGATGCATCTGTTTACAGGGTGTTCTCTTATTTTTTTGCTCTGGGATTGTATGAAGCCGCAGAGAAAATGCGTAATAAATTATTCACTGAATATCCGGACTCTCCTTACGGTAAACTTGCAGAGTCAAATAAAATTCCAAAGTTCGATTCACCGCAGGTAACACAGCAGCAGGATGCAAAACCCGATCAAACAATTTCGGGGACAACTCAAACCGATGCTGAATATAAATTTACAATACAAGCGGGAGCATTCTCAAACACGGAAAATGCAGTCAACCTGAAAAATGATTTTGAAAAAGCAGGTTATGTAACAGAGATAAAAGAAAAAAATGTTGGCGGTACAATTTTCCAGGTTGTATATGTCGGCAAATTTATCGGCAGAAATGAAGCAGAGGATTTTTTAAATATTATTAACTCAAAATATGGTCTCAACGGAAGGATAGTTGAGATTGCTAAGTGAATAAACTTACCAGGATTATTTTTACCGGAACAGGCTCGGGGAAAACAAGTCTTAACAGATTTCATTCTTCATTTATAATCGACAATACAAAATTTAAACTTCTTGTGGATGCAGGCGATTCGGTTTCACGTGCCTTAATCAAATCAGAAATTGATATTAATGAAATTGACGGAATAATCATTACTCACTTTCATCCCGATCATATTTGCGGTTTACCTTCTCTATTGATCCAGATGAAAATGTTGAAACGGGTAAATCCTTTAAAATTATTTATACATAGTTCATTAGAATCCGATCTGAAAAAACTGCTCGTCTCAACTTATGTTATTCCGGAACGGTTAAACTTTGATCTCCAACTTATCGGCTTCGATTTTAATAATGAAATTGAAGTTGATGAAGATTTTAAAATCAAAGCGATTAAAAATTCACATCTGAACAAATATGAATACTTTGCTAGATCAGAAAAAATCAGTCTGGCAAGTGCATCACTGATATTTTCAGTCGGCGGAAAAACAGTTTTCTATTCAGGGGACATCGGTAACGGAAAAGATTTTGATTTCCTTGACAGGTCTAAAATAGATGTTTTTATCTCAGAAACCACACATATATCACCCGAGGTAATTGTCAAAACGGCTGAGGATCAAAAATCGGATATTGTCGTATTTACTCATATTAGCGAGGAAATTGAAGAAGAATTAACACTATATGTTCAAAATCACCTTGGAAAACCCGCATTATTAGAAGCTTTTGACGGAATGGAATTAGTAGTATAAATTCAACGAATCTTATCTTTTATTAGCTAATCAAATCACCTATATTTACCCTCACACTTTTATAATTATTTGCCAAAATGACACGGGAAGAGTTTAAAGAGAAGTTCGGAGTTATCGGTCGTTCCAAGGAGATCAACGATATTGTTGATGTGATAATGCAGGTTGGAAAATCTGACATTTCAATATTGATCTTCGGGGAAAGCGGAGTAGGCAAGGAAGTATTTGCAAGGGCGATCCATAATTATTCTAACCGCAGCGGAAAACAACTTGTTAGTGTAAACTGCGGAGCAATTCCGGAAGGAATTTTAGAAAGTGAATTATTCGGACACAGGAAAGGTTCATTCACAGGTGCTATTGAAAGCCGTAAAGGTTATTTTGAAATTGCAGACGGCGGAACTCTGTTCCTTGATGAGATAGCAGAACTTCCCTTAACTACTCAGGTTAAGCTGCTTCGTGCAATCGAAACACAGGAATTCATGAAAATAGGTGCTGAAAGCATAAGTAAGGTTGATATAAGGATTATTGCCGCAACCAATAAAGACTTGCAGCGTGAGGTTGAATCAAAACGGTTCCGGGAGGATTTGTATTTCAGACTTAAAGCAGTAAGTCTGAACATACCTCCACTAAGAAAACGAAAAGGTGATATTGAACAACTTACTCATTATTTTATTAATGCCTATTCATTGCATAATAAAATGCAAAGACCGCAAATAACCAACGAAGCCATCGAACTATTAAAGAATTATACCTGGCCAGGAAATGTAAGAGAACTTAAAAATACGGTTGAAACGGCAATTGCTTTAAGCAGGGATGGAATACTTACAGAGGAATCTTTTATTGGACTTTCAACAGTTGTTGAAGAAGAGTATTCATCAAGAAATCTTCCTGTTTATTTAAGGAAAAATCCTGAAGATGCAGACCGTGAATTACTTTACCGTGCGTTATTCGAATTGAAAAAAGATATTATGGAGTTGAAGGATATAGTGCTTCACCAGGGAGAAATGGTTTATAACCAGAACAATAAAGAAGAGGAAGAGATTAAGCCTCTGGATTTACTTGAAAAAGAAGCGATACAGTCGGCACTTGAAAAAACCCGGGGGAGTAAACGAACGGCAGCACGATTGCTTAATATCAGCGAACGAACTCTTTACAGGAAAATTAAGGAATACGATTTAAGTGTTTAATCAACAAAAATCCAATAATAAATTTTCAATGAAGAAATCAGGAATCGAAATATTGCTGTTATTGTTTGTAGTAATTACAGTTCTTAAATTTGGAGGGTGCTGCGGCTATTCATTTACAGGAGCTTCTGTTCCGCCGCATCTTAAATCAATTGCTATACCTGTTGCAGAAGACAGGAGCGGTTCCGGTGAGCCGGGATTGCGTGAATCATTTACTGAAAAACTGACAAGATTTTTTATTGATGATAATTCTTTTGAAGTTGCTGATAGAACAAATGCAGATGCAATTGTTGAATGTTCAATTGTTTCGCTGACTTCAGCACCGGCTGTAATTACCGGTGGTGAAACGGTTTCAAGTTTAAGGATTTCAATTAGTGTTAAAGCTGTTTACCGGGATCTTGTTGAACGTAAAACAGTGTTCGATAAAAATTTTTCTAATTATGGCGATTATGCTGCAAGCGGTTCGTTTGAGGACCGGCGTGCTGCAATTGAAACAGCATTGGATCGTATAGCAGAAGATATTCTGCTTGAGACAGTGTCAGGATGGTAATAAATTTATTTTCAGAGGGCATAAAAAATAA
>JAWOIK010000054.1:0-3775 GCA_046484705.1 Ignavibacteriaceae bacterium
ATCGTCCTTCAACAAAACTCCGGAGCGTGTATAACCAAAAGTTTCGGCAACATCGCCTACTATTTCTTCAAGTAGTGTGTCAAGATCAAGTATTGAGTTTATTTTTTGCGCAACACGCTGCAGTAACAGCAGTTCCTGAACTAACTCATTCTGATTTTTATCATTCTTCATAATGTTGGATGTGGGGTGATAGAATTATAGTGATAATTACTTCCTGCTAAATATAATAATTTTATCTGTTTGGTTTTGTTGCCGGGGTAATATCTGTTCTTTAATTTTATATTATTATAATCTCCTCGTTATAAATTATTATTCGGGACAATATAATGAGAATTCTTTTTGTTTTTATTTGTGCATTGACCGGGTTTTTTATAGGAGCTTTTATTGGTGCTGCAACAATATCGCAGGGCGGCGGATTGGCGGGTCCGGCGATAGTGGTTGGGTATAGTTTGATAGGCGGTGTAATTGCTTTATTGCTGTCAGCTTTCTTTCTCAGAAAATTAGATCGCAAAATTTTGATGCGATTAATTATTATTCTTGCACTAATTAACCTCATTCCAATCGGATGGATGGCTTACCGGTTTATCACGGAAACAAATCAAGCAAGACCCGAAGAACCGGTAAAACGTACACCAACAGAAATTAGGAGCTCTGTGATGTCCGTTTTCTCAGGAATAAATTCCAAAACCTTTGAGGCCCCTGTTTCCGGTTTGGGTATGGCTAAACCGGATTTTTATAATAAGAGCGTTTTATATTTTTATTCACCCAATTTGGAAAAATCTGTTTTGGAGCACACTCCTTCTGACAGTATTGTTTTTGCTCAAACGGAGCACCATCAGTTTGATATAACTTATGCGCCGCCATGGTTTTATCCCGAACATTTAAAATTGGATTATGATATTCTTTATCTGAAAATTCTTACTCTTGGTAGGGAGTGGATTGAAGTAGAAGTTAACCAACAGACAGGTTTGACTTCATGGATTTCATCATCAGATGCCGAGGTTATATTGTGGCCTGAATTCTTATTGAGAGTATTCTCAATTGAGAATCCTGATTTTCAAAATAATCCACTTCGCATTAAACCACTTACACATGCGTCAGAGGTTCAATTAAAAAAATATGAATTTATGACTCCGGTTTTAATAAAAGATAACTGGATAATGGTTGATCTGTTAGATGATGGCTTGAACAAATTGGGAGATGGCTGGCTTATGTGGAGAGATAATCAGAATTTACTGATCAGTTATTATTTGCTTTTATGAATTAAAAATAAATCTTTACAATAAATTTATATTTTTTGTATTGCCTTAGTTGTAAGGCGATTCAGAATCTAGTAAGACCAGATCTACTCAACCAGTACAGAAATATTCTTTAGTAACTCCTCATTTGCATTCTTATAATCTTTATACGCCTGAAAATTTTGTTCTGTCAGTCCATAATAGCCAGCGACTATATTCTTAAACTCAAAACTGTTTATAGCGGACTTATTTACAATGTGACCTGTTAAAAATTCCACGTTTTTATAAACAAACGGCAAAACAAACTCTTGAAGATAATCAAAGAACACCTGTTCCTTTAATCTAAGTTCATAATTTAAAGAATAATAAGAAACGATAGCTTCTTTAACTTCATAATCAGAAATAATATTCATACCGCCGCTGTTTTTAACTGATTCATAGGTTGCCTGTTTGGGGACAAAGCTGTGATTACTTAACATATCTGTTATAACTTCTTCAGCCCTTGCCTGATTAATATCGCCGCTGCTCATTTCGCCGATAACACTCTTCAACAAATATATCTTATTCTGAACTGCAGTAATTGTTGAGTCAAGACGACTAGAATCGTATTGAAGATCATCTTTAAAACTGGTAAAATACTTCTGCTCAAGTTTGCTTGCTGCTTGTTCCTGCCGCCAGTTTTCGAGCATAAAGGCAATGGTGATACCTATTACAACCACAAGCAGTCCGATAAAATGATTTTTCCAGTCAATTTTTTGTTTCATAACAAATGCTCCATATTGAGTTGTTGAAATTTACTAAAGCAGATTAAAAGAAGGAATTGGAAACAACCTGGAAATAACTTTTCGTGAACAGAGTTGTTTTTCATTTCACAAGGAGTGCTTATCTTAGTTAAGAAAATATTAACAACCACCAAACAAACTATCTCTAATTATGGCTTACAACTCTTACATTCATAAACGCGTAGTTCCTCCCGGAATTAAGTTTAAAATTATTTTGGGAAATTTCTATAACACTTCATTCAATATTTCCTTAACTCTTACAACTTCTCCGGTTTCTAACAGTCGTATCGTGATGTAAGTAGTAATCTCTCTGCCACAGGGCGATGGTGTAAGCCTTAAAAAATTGGTGTTGTGTTATGTGCGTTTAATCTATCATTATTTCCGATTATTGTCTCGTTATTTCTGTTTTATCCACCGTTATTTGCGTTATGTATTTTATTATTTCCGTTCTATCTAGTATTATTCCTAATTATTGACCCATTATTTTCGTTCTATCTAACATTATATTCATTTATTGTCTCATTGTTTCTGTTTTATCTGTCATTATTTCCGTTATGTGTCTAATTATGTGCGATGTTCTTAATTATTTGTTTGATTTTTGCTTAATTTTGAAGTAAATGTGTAAATAATAATATAAAAGGTGAGGAAAATGCTAAAGTTGAATGCAAAACCTTTGTTTGCGGCAAAGGCAATAGATAAGCCAAATGCGTTCTTACGAAATAACGGGTTTGCGACTGACACTGCGAGTGATATTGTTACTGGCAAGGTGAGGAGATTAAACTTTGACAGGCTTGAGAAGTTATGCCTGGTTTTAAATTGCACCCCGCACGATATTTTGGAGTGGGAACCAGATGCGAGTTTGGTTGAACCAAAAAAGTATGAGCTAAGTAAGTTGATTAAGGAAAAGAAAATTGTTGTGCTTAGCGAGGAGTTGCGCGGGCTTTCTCTTGCACAGGTTGAGGAGGTGCACAGGTTTGTTGAGAGTAAGAAGAAGGAGAATGTTTTATGATAAATTATGTTGATTGTTGTTGAAAGTAGTTTTGCCACGGTGCGACCCCCGATTTATCGGGGTAGGCTGTGACTGCTAAAATAATTTTAATCATGAATCAAAGAATGCTATTCATATGATCAATGTCTTTTTTGAAAAAATCCCATTTAATGATTTGGATAAAGCGTTTTGGTTTAAATTCTAATACATCTCTGCGATTATAGGATTTTAATAATTTCATCAAAGTTGACCCCATACCTTTGGGACTTATAAGGATAGAATATATAGGCAAAGCTATACTTGAATAACCAATTAGTTGGGAGAGATTGATAAGAGAAAGTGTAGTATTTTTACATTCTACAAAAACAAGATCTACTTTGTCTGAATACTCAATAAAACCTGTAATATCTTGACGAATCTGAAATGTCGTAAACTCGGGAAAGAATTTTTGATAATTCAGTTGCATAATAAAATTACTTAAGTCGCTATAGTGAGTGTCAAGCACCTGAATTTTCTTGGCTTTCTTCCCAAATTGCTGTTGCAAGTCAGTCATCAACCACTGAATTATTTCCGGATACATTTCTATTTCATTCTGATACATAATTAATCTTTTTGCATATAGCAACCTAAACATTTGCAAATTTCTTTAAAGCCATTAAAATGTCTTCCATTAATCGCGTCAGGTAATTTTTTATGTGATTCATGCGGATGATTAGCCTTAATTTTTATTCTGTTTGCAACACCCGTACATAATGCTTGTAACCGTG
>JAWOIK010000190.1:0-5860 GCA_046484705.1 Ignavibacteriaceae bacterium
ATAAAGTCGCCAATCTGGATGCGGTAGAAATATACTCCGCTCGATAATCCGGCGGAATTGAACTCAACTTCATAACTGCCGGCATTGCGATACTCATTAACTAAAGCAGCAACTTCATTTCCAAGAATATCATAAACCTTTAGTGTTTGCCAACCGCCTTCTGGCGACTGCCAACTTATTTTTGTGCTGGGGTTGAATGGGTTTGGGTAGTTTTGTTGTAATAAAAATTCTGACGGTTGAGTTAAGTTATTTTCTTCATCAATAAAAGTAACACCGCCGTTAGTGGTCTTTAAAATGGTGCCACTTTCGCCTACAGTCCATCCAATATTTGAATTAATGAAACAGGTTGAATAAAGACTCTTCGCTGTCATACTTGGTTGTGAGGTCCAGTTTGTCCCCCCATCGGTAGTATTGAGAATTATTCCTTTCTCACCTACAACCCATCCATTATTCGAATCTGTGAAACGGACAGAAAAAAGATCGTCTGTTGTCCCGCTTGATTGTTCAATCCAATCAGTTCCTCCATTAGTTGTTTTTAGAATTATTCCATAATAACCGACAGCCCAGCCAGTATTTAAATCAGCGAAATGAACAGAGTAAAGTGAGTATGGAATAGAGTGCAAAATCCAATTTGTTCCTCCATTTGTGGTTTTTAGAACTGTTTGATAATATCCTACAGCCCAACCGGTATTTGAATTAATGAAATAAACTGAAGAAAGCTCTCCTGTTGTTCCACTCGATTGCGAAAACCAGTTAGCTCCTCCGTTAGTAGTTTTGAGAATTGTTCCCAATCCGCCTACAATCCAGCCGGTATTTGAATTATTGAAATAGATTGAAAGTAAATAACTTGACGCCCCGCTTGACTGCTCATTCCAGGTTATTCCTCCATCCGTGGTTTTGAGAATTGTTGTTCCTCCGGGACCCACATAACCCCCAACAGCCCAACCGTTATTCGAATCTGTGAAATAGACTGACCAAAGAGCATTTGTTGTACCACTTGACTGTTCAATCCAATTATTTCCACCGTTAGTTGTTTTGAGAATTTTTCCATAGCTCCCAACAGCCCAGCCAGTATTTGAATCAATAAAATGGACTGCATAAAGATGAGAATAAGTTGTTGTCCCGCTGGACTGCTCAATCCAGTTTGCACCCCCGTCCGTGGTTTTAAGAATTGTTCCAAAAGTTCCCACAACCCAGCCATTATTTAAATCAACAAAATTAATCGATACAAGATAATGTCCTATTCCACTTGACTGCGAAACCCAGTTTGAGCCTCCGTCTGTAGTTTTAAGAATTGTTCCAGCGTTCCCAGCAATATGACCGGTATTTAAATCAGTGAAATAAACCGAGTACAGATGACTTCCTAATCCGCTTAATTGTGCAATCCACTCTGTCCCTCCGTTTGTAGTCGTTAAAATTTTTCCAGAACCGCCAACGGTCCAACCGTTACTTGAATCTACAAAGTAGACTGACTCCAGATCAGTTGTTATCCCGCTCGATTGTTCAATCCAATTATTTCCTCCGTTAGTGGTCTTGAGAATAATTCCATAATGTCCGACAGCCCATCCGGTATTCATATCAGTGAAATAAACTGAGAAAAGATTATTTGTTGTTCCACTCAACTGCTCGATCCAACTTGTCCCTCCGTTAGTGGTTCTAAAAATTATTCCTGAACTACCAACAACCCAGCCGTTATTTGAATCAACATAATATACTGCTAAAAGTGAGTGTAAAGTCCCGCTTAATTGCGAAATCCAATCTATTCCACCATTCGTAGTTTTAAGGATCGTTCCATAATTTCCTATTACCCAACCGGTATTAATATCAGTGAAATAAACTGACCAAAGAGTATTTGATGACCCACTAGATTGCACAACCCAGTTCGTTCCTCCATCAGTGGTTTTAATAATTGTTCCATAATTACCTACAGCCCAGCCAACTGATGACGAAATAAAAACTGTGCTATAAAGATGATTTCCCTGCGGAAGCGGATTCTGCCAAAACCATTGCGGACATACTTGTGCGGAAGTTAAAAAAAGAAAAGCGATTGTAAGTATTATTCTATTCATAGTAACCCCTGCGAATAAATAATAAATGAAATTACTGTTTCCAAATAGCGAAATAAATCTTTTAATGTCAAGATAAGTGTAGTTTGTCTTTGGTTATCGAGAGTTAACAGTAAATTTAGCTTCCCGGATTTCCACCATACTCCAAAATCTACATAAAATTGGCTTTGTGCTTCAGGAAGTAGTCTAAAATCTGTAAAAAATGGCATTTCGTAATTTGAAAATAGAGCTCTGAAAGGTTATTTATAGTCTTGAATTTAGCTAAATATGCTAATAATTATTTATAATGTATTTTAGTATTTTTTATAATTAACAATAATTTAATTTTATATAATCGAATTTATTATAGTTTAAATAATAATTTATTATATATTTTTATTAAATATTTCATTAATTATAATAATTTATTATTCCAATTCTTGAAATAATATAATTATATATATAACTTTTTTATACAGCTTTCCGATTTTCCGGAATGCAGCTCATTTGTAAAAGGAGGATTATGATAGATTTTAAAAACCTGTTCGCCAATTTTTTTGAGCGCTCCGCAATAAGCGATAGCAACATACGTAAGTTTGCAGAAATACATTTGCAAAGATTAACATCTAATAACAGCGGCGGGGAGTTCACTCAGATTATAGCAGAAACTCAAAATGCTTACAGTTTGTATTTTGGTTCTATGAATGAAAAGGATAAGAACTTTGCTGTTCAGCAGGGACTTACAATTTCCGTTAGCAAAGTGTTAAAAGAGTTTAAAGAATTTGCCAGCAGCAGCGAAGGTTTGGTACGTGCCCAGTTTGGTAAAAAGTCTACTGAGTACCAGGAGTTTTTTCCATACAAGATGAAGGAGTACTGGCACTTAAATCTTACAAATGCAGAAAAGGTAATGAAAAGATTTTACCAGGCAGCAAACAAATACAGCAATATATTTGGCGATAGTATTAAAGATCTTGCCCTTACACTTTTAACAGAATTTAAAGAGGTACGTACAAATCAGCTTAAGAAAAAGGGCGAAGTAGCTGATAAGAAATCTTCAACAAGAGAGCGAAGAAAAAATCTTGAGCTTCAGTTGATAAGGAATTTACATTACATAGGTTATTTATATCCCGGTAATGTTAATAAATGTAATGACTTTTTTGATCAGAGTTTTTTGAGAAGGAAGAAAGCCAGGAAAAAGACAGATTAAAAACGAGCGTAAGATTTAGAAAAACCTATTCTATTCTTTTCGTCTTAGCCAGAAATTATCTCTTAAGCATAAGTGTAAAGACGCAAAGTAAAAACCGCTATGGTTATTCATAATTCCTTCTTAACCATTTAAACGTTATCACACATTGTTGTTATTTAACCCCTTTTGCTGTATTTTTTCACTCCAATTTTGAGCATAAAAACAGACATAATCCAATATTTCGCTGGAATTTTTTCACTCAAAATTGCTGTTTTTAAGGAAAACAAACGTTTTGTGAAACATCCATTGAATTTTGTGGAGATAAAATAGATTCTTCACTTCGTTCAGAATGACAACATAGTATAAAGGATTTTTTATGAGTGATCAGGTAAAAAAGGATCAGAATACAGAAGAAACAGAAACCCGTGAGTGGCTTTATTCACTAGATTATGTTTTAGAACACGGCGGTCCGGAGCGTGTAATTGAACTTCTTCAGCAATTGCAGATCCGTGCACATAAATCCGGTGTTCATATTCCATTCAGTGCAAATACACCTTATATAAATACACTGCCAAGGGAAAAACAGCCGCCATTTCCCGGCGACAGGGAAATTGAAAGACGTATTAAAAGTCTTATCCGCTGGAATGCTATGGCAATGGTGGTTAAAGCTAATAAGCTTGAAGGTGGTGTAGGCGGACATATTTCAACTTATGCTTCTGCGGCTACTTTGTACGAGATCGGATTCAATCATTTCTTCCATGGTAAAGGCGAAGGTTATGAAGGCGATCAGATTTATTTTCAGGGACATGCCTCTCCCGGTATTTATGCACGCGCTTATCTTGAAGGCAGAATAACAAAAGAACAATTAGTCAACTTCAGAAGAGAGTTAAAACCGGAAGGCGGACTTTCATCTTATCCGCATCCGTGGCTAATGCCGGACTTTTGGGAATTTCCAACAGTGTCAATGGGACTCGGTCCGCTTATGGCAATTTACCAGGCAAGGTTTAATCGTTACCTGGAAGACCGCGGACTCAAAAAACCGGGCGGAAAAGTTTGGGCATTTCTTGGTGATGGTGAAACTGATGAACCTGAAGCTCTCGGTGCAATCACTCTTGCCTCAAGAGAAAAACTGGATAACTTAATTTTTGTTATTAACTGTAATCTGCAAAGACTTGATGGTCCTGTTCGCGGTAATGCAAAAATCATTCAAGAGCTTGAAGCAATTTTCCGCGGTGCCGGATGGCATGTTGTTAAAGTTATCTGGGGCAGTGACTGGGATCCGCTTCTTGATAAAGATTCTGACGGCAAACTTGTCAAACGTATGAGTGAAGTTGTTGACGGTGAATATCAGAAATATTCTGTTGAAGGCGGTGAGTACATTAGAAAGAATTTCTTTGGTAAAGATGATGACTTATTGGAGATGGTTGAAAAGATGAGTGATGACCAGTTAAGAAAAATGAAACGCGGCGGTCACGATCCTGAAAAAGTTTTTGCTGCTTATAAAGAAGCAGTTGAGTATAAAGGAAAGCCGACTGTTATCCTTGCAAAAACAATTAAAGGTTACGGACTCGGTGAAGCAGGCGAAGGAAAGAACATCACTCATCAGCAGAAAAAATTAAATGAAGAAGAAATGAAAGAATTCCGCAGCAGATTTGGTATTCCGATCTCTGATGATCAGATTGCTAACGATCCTTTCTTCAAACCGGATGAAAACAGTGATGAAATAAAATATCTGAAGAAAAAAAGAGAAGAACTCGGCGGATTTGTTCCTTCTCGTAAAAGAGATGTACGTCCGATTAAGGCTCCGCCTGAATCAATATTCGAAGAATTTTATAAAGGAACCGAAGGAAGAGAAGTATCTTCTACTATGGTCTTCGTAAGAATTCTTGCAAAGCTTCTTAAGGATAAAGAATTGGGAAAACACATCGTTCCAATCGTTCCCGATGAAGCAAGGACATTTGGTATGGAAGCTTTATTCAGACAGGTAGGAATTTATTCACATGCCGGTCAGCTTTATGAACCTGTTGATAAGGATTCACTTCTTTATTACAAAGAAGCAAAGAACGGACAGATACTTGAGGAAGGTATTACAGAAGCCGGATCAATGTCATCCTTTATTGCTGCAGGAACTGCATATCTTACTCACGGAATAAATATGATTCCGTTCTTCATCTATTATTCAATGTTTGGAATGCAGAGAGTCGGCGATCTCGTCTGGGCAGCAGGTGATATCGGTGCAAAAGGTTTTATGCTTGGCGGTACAGCCGGAAGAACAACTCTCAATGGTGAAGGTTTGCAGCATCAGGATGGGCATAGTCATTTACTTGCATATCCTGTTCCTAATCTTGTTACGTACGATCCTGCATTTGCTTATGAACTTGCAGTTATCATCAGAGATGGTATTAAGAGAATGTATGAAGACCAGGAAAATATTTTCTACTACATTACTTTGATGAATGAAAATTATGCAATGCCGGAAATGCCCAAAGGTGCTGAAGAAGGAATTCTGAAAGGTATGTACAACTTCAAAGCTTCCGGTAAAAAGAGTTTAAAACTTAAAGCTCAATTATTCGGCAGCGGAACAATTCTTAATGAAGTAATTAAAGCTGCACAAATACTTGAAGATGAT
>JAWOIK010000236.1:0-2878 GCA_046484705.1 Ignavibacteriaceae bacterium
AAGTTGACATTTGTAATAATTAATTCCTCGAAGATATATTCGGGTACTAATGTTTGTCCAAGCATTTTTAATTTTATATTCTTCTTCACCAACATAGGCTATCATCGCGTCTTTTCTTATAAAGTGTCCACCACATTGGCACTTTAAATCATTATCATAATCTTTAATTTTGTAGCACGATTCACAAATAAGGGCAGGTTGTTTATCTTTTGTAAAATAATCTAATGTATGAATAAATAAAACGATTAAAGTTGCAATAATTAGGGAATCAAATAATAAATTGCTTAGGTTAGCATTTAATTCTTCCCAGGAATGTCCGGTATTTGTATAACTTCCCCATCTATGATATTCAACCCAAGAGAATTTATAATAATAGATTTTAATAAACGCAATAATTAAAAAGATTACAAGAAAAGCTATTAGTCTGCTAATCAATCTTGTCTTTTTGTCTAACGAATTAAAATATTTTGGAAGGGTTAATTTATCCTTCTTTACCCAATATGCCATTCTATTTGAATTAAAAAGTATAACGGCGTGTTATGTTAAAACGCTACTATTATGTAAAAGATTTCCTTATCACTTAGCCTGTGCTTTGTGATTTATTGTTTTTTAAGCTTTTCATTAAACCCAACTAACGAAATAAATTATCCTCAATTATTATAAACCGGGATATCCTGTTATTCGCTCTTCCACTTTTAGTGGTGCAGCAATTTCGTTTTCATTATAATAGACCGGGCCGCAAACTTGCAGAACGTTCTTCCTCCCGATTACTCGGAATTTGAACACGCCGTTAGACGCGGTCACCGGTCCTGATTGTATTTTTGGGTTCTTATTTTCTTTTTCTATGCAGCTTTTATTTCTCTTAGATTTATTCTGTAATCTTCTTGCTTTCTTACTGCTGCATATACCTTTGTCATTAGCTTTCTGGCTACAGCTACTATTGCTTTTTGTTTACTTCCGCTGTTCCTGTAAACTCTGTCAAACTTATCTAAAAGTGATCCGTCTTTTCTTACTGTCATCCAGGCTAACTGAACTATTATCGATCTTAGCTGTCTGTTACCACACATTCCGCTTCTTCCTCTTACTATCTTATCACCGCTGCTTCTCTCTGATGGCGTAAGTCCAAGGTAATGATTCAGTCTTTCACTACTTTCAAACCTGTCTTTCCGATCGAACAGATATAAACTCATCCTTACTGCACTTATTATTCCTATTCCGTTTATCTTCTCGATTATCTGTATTGTTCTGCCCATCTGTTCATCTTCTTCTATCTTTGCTATTACCTTCTCACTGTCTTTTATCTGTTCAACTGTATACTCATATTCTTTAAGAAGATTTCCAAACTTCAGATCGAACAACTTATCCTCAAAATTTATTGTCTTTAATTGTTCAAGCAGTCTTTTATTCCACTTCTGCCATTTCAGAGGATGATTCTTCTGTTCCAGAAATGCTTTTATCTGTCTTAGAATCTGTCCCTGACGCATTTTCTGTTTATCGTAGATCCTGAAAATGTATTTGTATTCTCTTACTCTTTTTACGGGCACCACTACTTCTCTAAGCAATTCTCTCGAAAGCTGCAGAGCAAGTTTCCTGGAATCTATCTTATCTGTCTTAATTGTGCTTCCGTCTTTATATATCCTGTTAGTTGGAGTAACAATTATTTTATATCCCTTCTCTGAAAAGTAATCGTAAATCCAGAAACCGGAGAAGCAGCACTCATAGACTATTCTGTATTCAGCTCCGGGATAATTCTTGAGTAAGAAGTTTTCCAGCTCTTCAGCAGATGGTGTCATAGAGAATGTTTTCAGTTCCAGGTCATAAGTTCTTACAGTTACCACCCATTTGGCTTTATGAACATCAATTCCTATAAACAGCAAAACTTTTTCAAAGAACGAAGTAGAATTATTATCAGCTTTCATTTGAGACCTCCTTAAATATGTTAGTTACTTATTGGAAATCTCAAAATAAATAATTACTACATTTTAAACATACGTACTTGCGGTTAAGCTGCTGCCCATAACAAGAATGCAGCAAGACCACAAAAGCCGATGATTATTAAAAAACTATTTTATTAGAACTACTTTGAACAAGACTGCCAAAACGGAACGACCAACTCTAAAATTTGTAAAAAGCCAAATGCGAAAAAAGCAGTCAGCTTGAACCGCTGGTTATACCAGTTTTGCCACCAAACATTTTAGGGCTTGCCCCAAATAATTAGTTTGATTATATCTAGTAAAAAAAACAATACTACTGTTCCGAAAATATAGACTGACACATAAAGATTCCCTTTTTTCCTTTTTCGGGTAGTCTCATTCTTGTATGTATCAACGATAATTTTATATCTACTTTTATGAATGAAAAAGAAATAGTTGGGAATTATAAATAAACTTAAAATTATTGTTTGTTCAATTCGATTATTAGATATTGGTGTGAATTTATCTCCATAAAAAATATTTCCAATTAGTAACAAGGATAAAAAATTTATAAATATAAGTGCTGATAAAGCTAACATTGCACCCCAATTAGTTGTGTCATCAGCAAATGGGATTTTGTTTAAACCAATAAATATCTTATAGAATAAATATCCATACCAATTAGGTATTTTCATCTTAATTTAGATATAGTTTTTATTTGTTTTCAAGGATCCTCATCTCTTCCAACGGATAATCGATGCCGGAAAACGGATCAAATGACAACTGCCGCCACGGCATAGTCTGCCAGAACAACATGCAGGCATGAATTCAAGGAAATCATCCATCATCGCCCTAAGCCTCGTGGCCATCGCGGCTTCGATCATGCTGTTCAACTACCTCAAGGACGATCCTTCTCCAGCCAAGAACACGGGCTCCGAAGCGAGCCAAGCGCGGAATTCCGAGCG
>JAWOIK010000272.1:0-7838 GCA_046484705.1 Ignavibacteriaceae bacterium
GCCTGATGGTCGTGGTTCAGCGTCGCCATGAAGCGATGCTCGGACTCGAAGGGGATCGCATCCACGCGTCGATGCGATCCTCAGGTATTTGTTAAAAGAGCGTGAGAATAATCCGGCGCATCATAAAGGATTTTCAAACAAAGATGTAATGTATCTTATTATGGCTGACAGGTTCTGTGATGGTAATCCGGCAAACAATACTATTGGTGATTCGCTTGATATATTTGCTCCCGATGATCTCAACGGAAGAAAAGGTGGCGATTTAGAAGGCATCATTTCAAAACTGGATTATATTAGTGAACTTGGTGTAACTGCTCTCTGGGTAACTCCCATGCTTGAGAATAATATGTATATGAGTTATCACGGGTATGCCGCAACAGACCTTTATAAAATTGATTCGCGCTTTGGCTCAAATGAACTTTATAAAAGTTTTGTGAATAAAGCTCATTCAAAAAATCTAAAAGTTATTTTAGATCACGTAAGTAATCACATTGGAATAAATCATCCGTGGATAAACAATCTCCCAATGAATGACTGGACAAACGGAAAGCCCGGAGATCATAAACCTGCTAATCATAATAAGCTTACTTTGCACGATATTCACAGCGACAGCATTACAATGAGTGCAACGTGGGAAGGCTGGTTCACAGATTATATGCCCGATCTTAATCAGCGTAATCCTTACCTTAAAAATTATTTAATTCAAAATACACTTTGGTGGATTGAATACTCTGGCGTTGATGGTATTCGTGAAGATACATATCCTTATGCTGATCAATATTATTTATCAGAATGGGCGCAGGCAATTTTTAATGAGTATCCGGATTTTAATATCGTTGGTGAAATATGGACAGGCACTCCGGCTTTTCTTGCCGCTTACCAGGGAAATAATAAGTTTGATTCAAAATTAAACTCACATCTACCAAGTGTAACGGATTTTGGTTTATCCGATGCATTTAGATCTTATCTCAGCGGTGAAAAAAACTTGATTCACATTTATGAAACCATTGCTCAGGATTTTTTGTATTCTGATCCATATAGCCTTCTTACATTTTTTGATAATCACGATATATCACGCGGATTGTTTATTGCAAAAGAGAATGTTGAGAAGTTTAAAGTAGCTCTTTCAATCCTGCTCACGACAAGAGGAATTCCCAAACTGCTCTACGGAACTGAAATCGGAATTGTGGGAGATGATCATCACGGAAATATCCGTACACCTTTTCCCGGCGGATTTCCTGATGACAAACAAAACGCTTTTACAAAATCTGGTAGAACAGAATACCAGAATGAAATTTACGATTATGTAACAGAACTCCTGAAGATCAGGAATAAATATCCAGCTTTACAATCAGGAAGACTGCTGCATTTTTATCCGTTTAATGATCAGTATATTTACTTCAGGATTTTAGATGATCAGAAAATTATGGTGGTTGTTAATGATAACAATGAACAGCGAAGTTTAGACTTAACTTATATTAAATACATCATTGGTGAAAATAGTGTGTTGACAAATATTCAAACAAGGGAGAGGACAGTTTTGGTTGAAGGTAATTTGCCGAAATTAAAAACGACTGGTGTCGAATTATTTTTAGTTGAATAAAAGAAGGTACACTGATCTTTATGATCAGTTAAGATTAATTATGATTAAAAATAATTATTTACATTCTGAAATAACGGATTTAATTATTAAAGCATTTTATATTGTTTATAATAAACTCGGATATGGTTTTCTTGAAAGAGTTTATGAAAATGCAATGATGATTGAATTAACCAGGGTAGGACTGAAAGCAGAAAAACAGAAACTATTAAAAGTATTTTATGATGAATTTGAAGTTGGTGCATACTTTGCAGATATCACAGTTAATGATAGTGTAATAGTTAAGTTAAAAGCCGCTGAAGCTATCTGTCAGGAACACGAGGCACAATTAGTAAACTATTTAAAAGCGACGGACATTGAAGTTGGTTTGCTTCTCAATTTTGGTAAAGAGCCAAAATTCAGAAGAAGAGTTTTAACATCTGAATTTAAAAATCATAAAAGATCATAATCATCATAAAAATCAGTGTACAATTTCGCAATAAATTCGGAGTAAAATTCACTGATAGACTGATTTAACTGATTATCAAATAAAGGTATAAACTTATGTTGGAAATGCAGAAAAAATTAAGCAACCCGTTCTATGCATTGTTGAGTCTTCCGGCAACTGCAATGGGATTTGCATTATCAATCCAGATTGCCGCTTTGAGCTGGCTTATGCGGACAAAGTACGGACTCGATCTTCACGAAATTGGCTTCGTCTGGGCGGCTGGACCTTTAGCCGGAATTATAGGTCAGCCTATAGTTGGATTGATAAGCGATAAAGTCTGGTTCTGGAATGGAAGACGCAGACCATTTATTCTTATCGGTGGTGCAATAGCTGCATTGATGTTATTAGCTCTGCCAAACATTGACGTGATTGATGATTTCTTTGGAGTCGGTAACATAATTATTGTTGCAGTTGTAGTTGCGCTGACACTTGATCTTGCAATTAACATATCATTCAATCCAA
Source organism: Ignavibacteriaceae bacterium (assembly GCA_046484705.1). Taxonomy (GTDB): domain Bacteria; phylum Bacteroidota; class Ignavibacteria; order Ignavibacteriales; family Ignavibacteriaceae; genus JAGXRK01. Next base: position 2,550 of record JAWOIK010000272.1, read on the forward strand.
CACGTTCAATTATTGCGGATGTTACACCTGCAGGAGTTCCAAGAACAAAAGGCTATACCTGGATGCAAACCGTATCCGGTTCATTCGGTGTTCTTGCTTATGCAATCGGTGCAATTTTCGGGAATTATTTTCTTATTTACTTTGGTGTTTTTCTTGTAATGGCATTCTCAATTGTGCCGATGTTCTTTATTACAGAACCAAGAGAATTAAAATCCGTTCTTGAAGATGATGAAAAAGAAGAAGCATCTAAAACGGATTGGAACCAGTTTTTAAAATTATTATTTGCGCATTCTTTTTCATGGATAGGTGTGCAGACAATGTTTGTTTATATAATCGGATTTGTTGAACAAAGATTAGAACCAACCTCAGACGATCAGACAGGAATGATAATCGCAATTTCATTTCTTGTCCTTAACGCAGTAGGTGCTTTGCTTCCTGCATTTGTACTTGAACCGGTTACAGAAAAAATAGGTCGGGTAAAGACTCATATTATCTGTTTATTCATTATGTCTGCAGGTTACTTTGGAGTAGTTGCATTCGGATTTTCATCCTACATTCTCTGGGCTATGATGGCTGTTGCAGGCGTTGGCTGGGCAGCGATTGTGAGTCTGCCTTTCGCAATTATGTCCGAAAAAGTTGATAAGAACAGGATGGGATGGTTTATGGGAATATTCAATCTTTCAGTTGTATTGCCGCAGCTTCTTGTTTCGCTTGGACTTGGAATCTTTATTCAGAATGCTGAGGATAAAAGTTTAATATTTGTTATCAGTGCAGTTACACTTGCAATATCTGCATTATTATGGTTTTCAGTTAAAGATAGTAAGGCAGTTAAAAAAGCTATCCAGTCTCAGGGTACAGGTCACTGAGCTTAATGAAGATAATAAGCATTCTTGGATGCGGCTGGTTAGGATTTCCATTAGCAAAAGAGTTTGTCCGGTCCGGGTATGAAGTTAAAGGTTCTACAACTTCAACAAAGAAGTTGTCGTCGTTAATGGCAAATAGGATTATTCCGTTTCAGATCAGTCTTGACCCTGATTTAAGAGGTGATAATCTGAATTCATTTTTTGAATGTGATTGCCTGGTAATTAACATTCCACCGCAGGGAAAAGAAAATGTAGAAGAATTTCATCTGTCTCAAATCAAATCAGTCATCGAACAGCTAAACAAATCCCGTTGCAGAAAAATTATTTTTATCAGTTCCACTTCTGTTTATGGAAATAATAACTCCGAATTGAATGAAGAATATCCAACACAGCCTGAAACAGACTCCGGCAAAGCCCTGGTTAAGGTTGAGGAATATTTAAGAGCGTTACAAGATCTTAAAGTAACAATAATTCGTTTCGGCGGATTGATTGGTGAAGGCAGGAATCCCGCCTATTACTTTGCGGGACGAAAAAATATTCCCGGCGGTAATACTCCGCTTAACTTAATTCATCAAACAGACTGCATTGGAATAATAAAAACTATTGTCGAAAATGAAATCTGGAATGAAACCATAAACGGTGTCAGTCCTGTTCATCCAACCAAAAAAGAATTTTACACAAAAGCCGCTGCCAACCTGAATTTAGAACTACCTGAATTTGATGATGAAATCGTACCATACAAAATTGTGTCATCAATTAAAGTTAAAACACTTCTCAAATATGAATTTGTTTTTCCCGATCCAATGAGAATGTTTTAAATTATGATTTATCTTTTACTAACTATATTATGTTCATCCTCCATAGCTTTAATCCTGAAATTCAATGCTACACGAAAAGGTCATCCGGTTGTTATGCTTACAGGAAATTATTTTATAGCAAGTATCATCGGAGCTGCAATAATTCTTATCAAAGGAAATGTAAGATCCTCATTCGAGGCACTTTTATTCGGATTAATTCTTGGTGTGATGTTCATTATTTCATTTTTCATTTTTGCAAAAGCTGTTGAACTTGCCGGTACAGCACTTGCAACAGTAAGTTCCAGACTTTCGGTTTTCATTCCTGTTTTTCTTGTTATTGTTTTCTTTGGTGAAATACCCGGAACTAATACATACCTGGGGTTTTTATTAACTGTTTTAACAATAGTTCTATTTTACTTTTCATTGAATAACAAAGAAGCAAAAGTAACCGATATCAAAAAATACTTTTATTTGATTGCTGTTCTGATTTTTATTGGTATAAATGATTTTGCGATTAAGTTTTTTCAGCTTTTACGCTCATCAAATGAGGAAAGTTTTTTCGTCTATATGATTTTTACTACGGCATTTGTAACAGGCATAATAGTAATAATGTTCCGGAAGATTACAATTCACAAAAAAGAATTATACACCGGTTTTCTTCTTGGTATTCCAAATGTTTTCAGTACTATATTTTTATTAGGTGCACTTAGCTCACTTCCTGCAATGATTGTATTTCCAGTTGTGAATATCGGTGTAATTCTCATTACAACTATTTCAGCCTATCTGATTTGGAGAGAAACACTTAACAAATTCGGAATTGCTGCATTAATACTTGGTACTGCCGCCATTCTTCTTTTAGGGTTATAATAATGAATGACAATATATTATCAGATTTGAAGATATAAAGATTATGAAATTTTTACTTTAACATTTTTACTTTTGTATTCAAATTCGATTTATGATTTTTTCTTTTCCCTGAATAAGTGAAGTTTGATTCACTTTCTTTAATCTTTCCATATAAATATAAGCAGCAAGATTTTTTACTATTTAAAAACGGATATTCACCATTACCGCACATCTGCTGTAAATAAGTACGATAATTAATTTATAATATAAAGTTTGTCTAAAAGATGAAAGAAATGGAACAGGGAGAAGAAGATATTCTGAATAGAATATCTTCTTCTAATGTAATATTAGAGGAGCTCTAAAATATTTGTGTTGATGTTTTTGTCCTTACGTGTTCCTTTTTGCATGCCTTGCGGAGACATAGCTTCCATATCCATTGAAAATTGTACCGTAGTAGTTGTTCTCGACTTATGAATCAACCCTTTATCAATATTAAAATAAATTTTACCGTCAGCTTTGGTGGTTGGTTTAGTGAATTTATATGTTACGCCTCCTTCTGATGCATTATCATCTCCTGAAACAGATGAAATAACATCTGCGTCAATTACCATTATTTTTTCGTTGTTTAGTTTCTCAAGTCCTGAAACCTTATAAACATTTTCGTAATTAACCTGGTATACCATAATTGAAAGTGGCTGCTGATGCTTTGACCATGAAGAATCCTTAGCTATTTGTGTTTCAGGTAATGATCTGAAAATCTGAAGCATCAGCGGTCTCACTGCAGTCTGAGTAAAGCTATTTCTTAACATACTCTTATCATCAGTTGTAACGGAATCAGTCAACTCTCTAAGCTGCAGGAATTTATTCACAATCTTATCGATCCTGCTGAACTCAATCAAATCTCCTTTTTTATCAACTCTCACTGTAAAAGGATTTTCTGTAAGTGCATAATGTTCTGCAAACTGCATTTTTTGTACAGAGTCTGGAGCATTTGTAGTTATAACATCGAATTTTTCACCATTATAATCGGCTTCAATTTTAATGGATTTAACATTGAACTCAATATCTGCAACACCATCATTATCAACTTCATTAATGTTCATATCAATGATATAGGAAATTGTCTGGTTCAGATTCATAGTAAATGATGTGTCTGTTGAAATATCCTGTTGATTTACAGAAACAGAACTGAATCGATATTTGAATCTATCGCCCTTTTTAAATTTATACTCTAACGTATATAGTCCGTTATCATCTTCTACTTTTTCAAGTTTCAGATCGGTTGAATCAAATTGAAAAGCATTTTCTGCTGATTCAATTGGTTCATCCTTTTTATCGCCGCAGCCGATTGCAATAAAGAAAATAAGAACAGGAAACATTAATAATTTATTGAACATTTTTTCCTCTTAATAAAGTAAGTATTTATTTCTTTTATCTAAAAATTTTTGAAGATCTTCCTGCCAGGATCGGATGATTAGACCAGGTTCAACTTTTTCTAAAAGCATTTTCCGGATTTTATCCGTTCCTGCAAGTTTATCGAAAAATTCGTTATTAAATTTTATACTATCCGGATACAACATTATAATAGTTGTCAACAATTTCACTCCAAATTCTACAGGATTAAATAAATTCCGATCAGTGATAGTAATTTTTATTCCATTACACGCTGTATCTTTTAACTTTGGAGAATTTGACATACCCTGAATTGAAACCGGAGTAAACGTTACAGGCTCTAATTGTATTCCTTCAACAGTTAAATTTTTCAATTCAGTAATTAAATCCTCAGATTTTATATATGGAGAACCAATCATCAGAAACGGTTCATCAGTTCCTCTACCTTCTGAAAGATTTGTTCCTTCTATTAAACATGTACCCGGATACACTATTGCTGTTTCTAATTTATTTATGTTTGGTGAAGGCGACAACCACCCGGAAGAATATACATCATAATATTCACTTCTATTCCAATTAGATAAGGCAACAACTTCAAGTTCTGCTGAAATACTCTTTTTACTTTTAATATCATCGTTGAAAAGTAATCCAAGTTCACCAATGGTCATTCCATGCCGGATGGGTAATTCCGTAATACCTATGAACGATTTAAATTTTAATTCAAGAACTGGTCCTTCTACTTTTTCTCCTCCTATGGGGTTAGGACGATCGAGTATGATTATTTTTTTGTTATTCTCTGCAGCGGCTTCAATTGCATAATAAAGAGTGGAAATGTAAGTGTAATATCTCGATCCAACATCCTGAATGTCATAAATAATGATGTCTATATCAGCAAGCATTTCTTTTGTCGGCTTTTTATTGTTACCGTAGAGTGATACAATTTTTAATCCGGTTGCCGGATCAATTTCATCATTAATTGGTTTTCCGGCATCAGCATTACCTCTTATTCCATGCTCGGGCGAGAATAATTTTTGAATTTGAATTTCCCCGTAATTGAATAATGTATCGACAAGATGTATCCCGTTGGATAGTACTGAAGTATGATTTACAATTAATCCAATTCTCTTTCCGGATAATTCTTTTAATTTTTCAACTATAAATCTATCCGCGCCGGTCTTCAAAACTTTTTCCGGTTGAGCACATGAAATGAAGGGTATCGTCACAAACCAGAAAAGAATAAATGAGAAGATATTATATATATTGTTAGAATTCATATCATACACAAAAAATAACCTCCCGATTTAACAGGGAGGTTATTAATAATTTTATTTAATCTCATCTAAGCCGGATAGTTATTAATCAATTCTTCCTTTGAAAAGAAAAAAGCGATT
>JAWOIK010000350.1:0-17771 GCA_046484705.1 Ignavibacteriaceae bacterium
TTAGAAAGTCCTGGTTAATTTCAAGGAATCTGTTTACGGAAGTTGATTGTGCAATCGTTAATAAAGGAAAGGAAGCCAGCAGCAGAAAAATTAATTTAACTTTGTTCATCTTAACCCCGTGTAAGATGTTATTAAACCAGTGAATTAATATGAGCATTGAAAATATACAAAACTGTTTGGTAATAGTCTTATTATTTTAATAATTCATATAAATCATTTTAAAAATTAAATTCTAAATTGATCCGCTATAAAAAAAAATACATTCGTTTCTATGAAGAACTTAACGACTTCCTGCCTGATGATAAAAAAAAGACAAGGATTGAGCACCAGTTTATTGACAGAACATCAGTTAAAGATTTAATTGAATCCATGGGTGTTCCGCATACTGAAATTGATATGGTATTGGTTAACGGCAAGTCAGTTTCATTTGACTGTATTATTAATGATAAAGACGATATATCTGTATATCCGGTTTTTGAAACTTTTGATATTACCGAAGTTCAGCATCTCCGTCCCCTGCCTTTAAGGGATCCTAAGTTCGTTTGTGATGTTCACCTAGGTAAGCTTGCAAAAAATTTAAGAATGATTGGAATTGATTCTGACTATAAAAATAATTATACAGCCCGGGAAATTGTAAATATTTCATTAAATGAAAGAAGAACAATCCTGACCCGGGATCCGGGACTTTTAAAAAGATCGGAAGTTACACATGGTTATTTTGTAAGAAATTCAATTCCTCTTGAACAAACAAAAGAAATTGTAACTAGATTTCAGTTGCAAAATAATATAAATGAATTCTCAAGATGCATCGAATGCAATTCAAAACTGGTTGAAACTGAAAAAGATAAAATTATACATCGTTTACCTAAAAGAATAAGTAAAGCCCATGATGACTTTTATCTTTGCAGTGAGTGTAATAAAATTTACTGGAAGGGTTCTCACTTCGATAATATGCTCTTAAAATTAAAATTAATAATGGAAGACTGATTTATTCTATATGTGGATTATCATTCGTGTACTCATAGCAATTCCGCTTTTATTTATAATTCAACTTTACTTCTCAAAAAAAGTTAAAATTACTGTAAAAACACTTTTCCCGGATTTCCCGGACGGAAAAAGAAAACTAATATTAACAGGGTTTTTATTATTATTGAATGCTTATCCCCTGTTATTAATTATCAATGCCGTTTATGCGGCAATTACAAAACAATCGGTTTCATTTCCACAAAATAATTTTGCAGATTATTTTATTATTTATCCGTTCTGGATAGTTTTAATGATAATTGTACAGATTTGCCTGTTCTTTGTTATTGTTGACTTTTTCAAACTGCTGTTTCTCCCGCTTTATAAAAAACATAAAGAAAAATTATTGGTGCTGCAGTCAAAATTTTTTCTTGGGTTAATATTTTTTTTCCTGATCTATGTGCCGGCAAGAATAATTTATGATTATAATTCTGTTGATATCAGACATGTTGAATTTGATAAAAAAAGTTTGCCGGAAAAGTTGGATGGATTCCGGATTGCCTTTATTTCAGACATTCAGGCTGACAGGTATACTGATGAAAAAAGGCTGAGCAGGTATATTGAAGCAGTTAACTCCACTAATTCTGACCTGGTATTGATAGCAGGCGATGTTATAACTTCCTCACCCGATTATATTCAGACTGCTGCAAAATTTATCGGTAAAATAAAATCAGAATATGGCGTATACTCCTGTGTTGGTGATCATGATAACTGGGCTTACAGAAGAGACACACCGAGAAGCATCAGAGAAATAACCGAAGCACTGAATTATCATAGTGTTGAGATGGTCAATAACGACATACGCACTATCGAAATTGATGGGAGCAGGATTGGAATAACTTTCATTACTAATACTTATGTTGAATCGATTAATGACTCCTTGCTATCAAAACTATCTGATTCCAATCATAAAGATTTTAAAATTTTTTTAACACATCAGCCTCAGAATTTTCTTATCAATAGTGCCTTGAATAACCAATATGATTTATTTTTAGCCGGTCATACACACGGCGGACAAATAACATTTTTATTTCCATTTTTTCACCTTTCACCTACGCTAGTTGAAACTAATTATGTTAAAGGCGATTTTTATTTTAATGATATGCTTGCAATTGTAAACGGCGGACTGGGTATGTCACTTGCTCCGGTTCGTTATAATTCAACTCCGGAGGTTGTTCTGATAACCCTCAGAAGGAAGTAAAACTGAAAATAATTCGCCTTCCTGGATCGGGATGATAGCTTTTCATACATAACGCTCTGCACTTTCAATAAATATTTTAGCTGATACTTGATATATTAAAGTATTTGTCTTATTGTTGCAGCACGAGCATTCAATCAATTATTTAAATATTCTATCAACTAACATATGAGGTGTTTATGAAAAACATCTTCGGCAGCATTTGGGGGAAAACAGGCTTCTTACTTCTACTGCTTGTTTCATTATCCTTCATTATCGTCAGCTGTTCTGAGTTCCTTAATGAACCAACAGTTCAGGAAGATGGTGTTATTCAGGATGAAGTTGTTTTGTCTAAGGATAATCCCATAATCCGTTCTGTGATAACTGTTCAGGAAAGACACACAGCCGAATTAATGAGCCTTCCTGATGTTGTTGGAACAGCAGTTGGGATAACTGAAGACGGAAGACCTTGTATTCTTGTCCTTACCAAAACAGATATTAAAGCAGAGGCTTTAGCAAAAGGACAAGCAAACCCGTTACCGGATAAACTTGAGCGTGTACCAGTAGAAATTATGGTGACAGGAGAACTAAAAGCTCTTAAAGGTCCTCCCGGAGGAGGTGGTGGTGGTGTGAGCCATACAGCAATTCAGACACCTCCAATTCAGTTAGGCACTTCCGGCGGATGGAGATATGATCTGGCTAATGGATATTGCTGTGGTGGAACACTCGGTTCATTAGTTCAAAAGGGAGGTCAATTATATATTCTCAGTAATTACCATGTGCTTGAAGCTGATATAGTCAGTGGTGGAAATAACCGGACTGCAACAGCCGGTGATTTTGTGATTCAACCGGGTCTGATTGATATAAGCTGCAATGCTAACAATGCACAGAATGTTGCAACATTGTCCGGTATCAAGAGTCTCCCTGGCTCAAATGTAGATGCAGCAATTGCACAAATAATTTCCGGCATGGTAAGAACCGATGGTGCTATACTTGAGATTGGTACGATTTCATCAAGCATAACAGGTGCCTCACTAAACCAGGCTGTAAAGAAGAGCGGTAGAACAACCGGGCTTACTCGAAGTAAGATTTCAGGACTAAATGCCACTGTTAGTATTTCTTATGAAAACGAATGTGCCGGTGGTTCAGCTTTCACTAAAACTTTTACAGGGCAGATTGTTATTGCCAACAGAGCAAGTAAATTTCTTGCCGGTGGTGATTCCGGTTCCCTGATGGTGGAAGATGTTTCAACTAACCCAAGAGCAGTTGGATTATTATTTGCCGGAAGCAGCAGTTCCGGTATTGCAAATCCTATTAGTGAAGTTCTAAGTGTTCTCGGCGCTTCAATGGTTGGTAACTGATTTGTATATTAACCCCGCTACGGCGGGGTTTGATTTTATGAAAACTATTTTATCACTATTTGTAATTTTAGTGTTATTCACTAATTGTAATGCTCAAATAAAAGAGAGCAGTAATATGCAGAGAAAACCCATCGAACAAGTGCTCAAAGAAAATCAGGAAATGCTGTTAGCTGTTCCCGGTGTTCAAGGATTTTACCAGGGTATGCTTGATGATGGAAGTGACTGTATAGTTTTAATGGTTGATAAACTTACCGATGACAACCTGTCAAAACTGCCCGATACACTTGCAGGTTACCCGGTAGTGATAGAGGACGGGGGAAAAATTATTCCACTTAAAAGGGAAGAGAAAAATTCCTCACCAGAAGAATGAATCGCTGCCTAAAAATTCATGTAATTCTTTTCTCGCCTGAAGATTAATTCTTTCAGACCATATCTCAACCGGATTCAAATCATCGGTTAATAATTTAACATTAGTAATATCTGGTTCAAACCTGTTATCCCACGCGTGGTTTCTTTCATAATTTGCACTGAACCTGTAATCGGAATTCCAATAATCCCTCAGTATTTCCTCAACAAGTTCAAATGGTTCATCGGATGCTATTATGATAACATTTCCCAAGGTGTTTGGTGGTTCCGCAATCGGAAGGGCTAAAACATTTGTAAAAATATTCTTTAAAGTTGCTGTAATCGATTTTACTATAATATCATCCCAACCGAATGCTTCGATATTAATTGCAAGCAATCCTTTTTCTTTTAATCGTGATTTTGCTAATCTGAATGATTCCACTGTTGTCAGATGAAACGGTACAGAACTGCTGCCGAAAGCATCAAGGATTATTAAGTCATAACTTTTTTCAGTTATCTTCAAATATTCTCTGCCATCACGGTGGTGAATAATTCCCATTTCCGGATCGAGACCAAAATATTTATAAGCTGTTTCCGTAACTACAGGATCAATTTCAACAGTCTCCACATCCCAGTTATCAGCATAATATGACCTGAGTACTGAACCCCCGCCTAATCCTATTAATAACATATCTCCTGAGTAACCGAGTAAATATTTGGGTAAATCTAACACCCATGCATAAGGAAATCTGTTTTCCTTAGTCGAAACATTTACTGCGGTATGAATTCCTCCGTCAATCAGAAAGTACCTGGTGTCATGGATATCCATAACCTTTATTTCACCATAAGCACTTTGTTTGATTGCAATAATCCCGTTCTCAGGATCAGGCTTTTCCGCTGGTAAAAAATAAATTGAACAGACAGTTAACCCCGCTATTAAAACAACTAAAAGTATTTTCACAGATCTCTTTTTCCCAATCATAAATGTAACAGCAGAAGTTATAATTAATAGTATTCCAATACTAAGCGTAAGTTTGATCACTCCGATATTAGGAATTAGTATAAAACCCGTTAATAATGCCGCTAACACACTGCCAATTGTTGAAACAGCATATAGGTCACCGGCTCTGGTTCCAACTTCATCAAGTGATTTAGTTTTTAATTTTATTGCATATGGACTCACCATTCCAAGTAATGTTAGCGGCGGAAAAAATAGTATAAACGATGATATCAGTACCGATGCTCTTAAACCCATAGTTTCAGTCAATCCGATTACACTATTTCTCAACACAGGTATTAATAGTGTTAATACTCCCGAGACAGCAATTATAATTGATAATACGGTATAACTTTTCTTTTTGTCTGCCATTCTACCACCGATCATGTAACCTATACTTAAACCTATTAAAGTAATTGAAATTAATGCAGACCATAGGAAAAGACTAACTCCGTAAAATGGACCAATTATCCGTGTACCGAGAATTTCAATTGCAAGGACTGATCCTCCGCAAACAAACACTATTAGATAAAGTAATATTTTATTCATACTGTGGTATTAATATTTTGTTGAATGTTTTATTTAGTGAAACTATTATAACAAATCCTGAATTAATATCCTTGACATCGATACATGTTATTACTTTTTTATTTAGAATAAATTTCCCCAAATTAACCGTATGAAATATATTAATTCACTGCTTATTCTTCTTTGGTTTCTAATTGTTTACAACTAAGCAAAAATCAAATGAGTGTTAAATTTCACGGGTTATGAATTAACTAAAAAAAATACCTGAATTGAATAAACTTACACTGTCAGAAATAAATATCTATCCGGTTAAATCCCTTGGAGGAATTTCTCTGATGTCATCGGAGGTCGAAGAACGCGGTTTGAAATATGACCGCAGATGGCTTCTGGTTGACGACAATGGAATGTTTATGACACAAAGAGATTTCCCTCAGATGGCATTGATTGAATTAACGCTCTCAGGAAATTCACTTTCAGCAATGCATAAGAATGAAAAAGCTCTTTCATCGGTTGCAATTCCATTAATTCCTTATCATGATCTGAGAAGTGAAGTTACTATCTGGAATGATAAGTGCTCTGCTGTTTTAGTCGGAAGAGAATTTGATGATTGGTTTTCGGATGCTCTTAAAACAAAATGCAAACTTGTTTATATGCCGGACGATGAAAGGCGAATTGTTGAAAAGAAATTTATTACTGAGGATAAAATTGTGAGCTTTGCTGATGCTTATCCTTTTCTAATTATTGGTCAGTCATCACTCGATGAACTAAATTCAAGACTTAAAGTTAAACTTCCGATGAACCGTTTCCGTACAAATTTTGTTTTTACCGGAGGAGATCCGTTTGAAGAAGATACCTGGAAGGATTTTAAGATAGGCGATGTCAGATTCCAAGCTGTTAAACCATGTGCAAGGTGTGTTATAACTACAACTGATCAGGAAACAGGAGAAAGAACTAACGAGCCATTGAAAACTTTATCCACTTATCGTAAGATAGAAAATAAAGTTATGTTCGGGATGAATCTAATAGCCTGTACAACTGGAATTATTTCTGTTGGTGATACGATAGAACTGCTATGAAATTGTTGATTCAATCAGAATTTCATTTAATCATATTTGGTTTTAATTTAGTATTAAATATTCCTGAATAATGCAATCAAAAAATTTTCACATATTATTAATTTTCCTTACTCTGTTTTTAATCATCAACACAGGAATTCCGGCTCAGGATCATTGGCAGAAATTGAATTCTCCGACAAATGAACTACTCAGAAATCTCTCTGCGGTTGACGAAAATTATGTTTGGGCTGCAGGAACAAACGGAACAATTATCCGGACTACAAATGGTGGAAAGGAGTGGGAGACACTTAACACCGGAGTTACTACAGCAATTTATGACGTATTCTTTCTTGACCGGAACCTTGGCTGGGCAGTAACTTTTCCATTTGAACCCCCTTATTATACAGGGATTTTGAAAACAACCAATGGCGGTGATAACTGGCAGATACAACAATATCCTGAAGAGTTTATTCAATTCAGAACAATTCATTTTCTTGATTCTCTTAATGGTTTTGTCGGCGGTGTACGTATCGAAAAAACTTCTGATGGCGGCGGTACATGGCAAAGAGTAATTGTAGATTCAAATGAAGTTTCTGATTACCCGGTAATAAGATTTAAATTCTTTGATAACCAGCTTGGATTTGCATCCGGAGGTTCACGTGATCATGCCGGCGTTATGTGGCGTACGACAAATGGCGGATTTAAATGGACTGCTGAAAGTGTTAGTCCCGATGAAGTATTTGATTTTCATTTACAGGATTCACTTAACATTGTGGCCCTAAGTGGTGACCCAGAATATATTTTTCCAACAGTGCTCGTGAAATCAACAAATGCTGGTGCAGACTGGATATCAACCAACCTCCAGCTATTTTTTATTTCATGGGCAATAGATTTCCGAAATGTAAATGAAGCCTGGTCAGCTTCCGGAATAAATTTTCTATTCTCATCCGATGGCGGTGATAACTGGTCGGTCAAAGAAACACCGGATAGCGCGGCTGTTTTCGATATTCAGTTTGTTAATGATACAGTTGGATTTGCCTGTGGTCAGGATGGGGTTATTTTAAAGTATACCGGATCTACAGTTAATATAGATGATGAGCCGATCATTTTAATAGAAAACTTTGAATTATATCAGAATTACCCGAACCCTTTCAATCCCTCCACAACCATATCCTATCAAATACCTGAAGAATCAAATGTATCATTGAAAGTATACAATTTGTTAGGAAGTGAAGTAGCAGTACTAGTGAATGAGGAAAAACCAGCCGGTATTTATGAAGTAGAATTTATTTCGGATAATTTAAGCTCAGGAATATATTTTTATACTTTAAACGCAGGCAATTTTATTAAGACAAAAAAAATGATATTATTACGTTGAAATAAAAATTTTGATCAGAAAAGCTTAATATAATTTGTACCAGGAGAATTCTGCTAAATGAAAAAGCAATTACCGTTTCCGCAAAATACAGCAGCTTACCTATCGTCCTTATCTAAAAATAATAACAAAGAATGGTTTGAAAAACATCGTCATCGATATAATGATGAATTTATCCAGCCGGCAGTTCAGTTTGTTATTGATCTTGGTGAAAAACTTTCAACTATTTCTCCTGATGTAAATTATATTCCAAAGATTGATAAATCCATATTTAGACTTTACCGCGATATAAGGTTCTCTAAAAATAAATCTCCCTTCAAGACAAATCTCGGCTTGTACTTCTGGGAAGGCACAGGCAAAAAGATGGAATGTTCTGGTTATTATTTTCACCTTGAACCAAAATATTATTTTTTAGGTGCAGGTATGTATGAATTCACCAAAGATCATATAAAAGTATTCAGGGATAAAGTTGCTGATATTAATAACGGTAAAGAATTAAATGATATAATCAAAAAAATCCTTAAGAATAAAAATTACAAACTGGGCGGTAAAACATTTAAAAGAATTCCAAAAGGTTACGATCCGGAATACAAATATTCTGATCTGCTGCTCCATAGCGGTTTATACATTTATTATGAAAATAATAATTTATCAGAGTTGATCAGTAATGATCCCGCTGAATATTGCTTTAAGATTTTTAAAGATCTTCGTCCGCTCCATAAATGGCTTGTAGAAAATGTAAAATAAATTTAGCTGGTCATTCCTTAAATTCTATAATCTGGTATTGAGTTGTTTTTTATAATTCCATCCTCATTTTTTACCATTCCTGCATGAAAAAACAATAGTAGCTTGTAGAAATTTTATTTAATAAATTGTATGTAAATAAAACTTCAATTTCTTACATATTACCGAGGTTATCATGTCATTAGAAATAATTAAAGAAAAAACCAACCAGGCAGTGGAAATACTCAAAGAAAAAAATATAGATATGTGGTTGACTTTTGTCAGGGAATCAAGTGTGATACCAGATCCTGCACTTGATCTTGTTGTAGGCAACAGTTCAACATGGCAGTCTGCTTTTATGATTAATAAGGATGGAGAAAAAACAGCAATAGTAGGATCAATGGAGGAGGAAAATTTTGTTAAATCAGGAGTTTACGAAAATATAATTGGATACCTTAAATCAATACGAGAACCGCTTGTTGAATACTTAAGTAAAAAAAATCCCAAAACAATCGCAATAAATTATTCAAAAAATTCTGTTCTTGCAGACGGACTCACATTTGGAATGTACAATATATTATTAGAGCATTTACAAGGAACTGATTTTGTTAATCGTCTTGTAAGTGCAGAGGAAGTAATTTCAGCTTTACGCGGCAGAAAATCTAAGGCAGAACTCGATTTAATGAAAATAGCTGCCGATGAAACATTGAAAATTTTTGATATGGCAACTAAGTTTATAAAACCGGGTGTCAGTGAATTGGATATTGCAAATTATGTTAAATCTATAGTTGTAGAAAAAGGTTATGAACTTGCATGGGAAGAAACCCATTGCCCGGCTGTATTTACGGGTCCCAACCCAGCGGGTCCGCATTCGGGTCCTACAGATAGAAAGGTTGAACGCGGGCATATGATAAATATGGATTTCGGAATTAAGTTAAACGGATACTGTTCCGATATTCAAAGAACCTGGTACGTTCTAAAAGAGAATGAAACCAAAGGTCCTGAACCCGTTCAAAAAGGATTTGAAATAATCCGCGATTCAATTCAAATGGTTGCCGATGCTCTAAAGCCGGGTGTAAAAGGGGTTGAGATGGATGATATTGCCAGAAATTATATTGTCGAAAATGGTTACGAAGAATATCCGCATGGACTGGGGCATCAGCTCGGCAGATCAGTTCATGATGGCGGAGCAGGATTATTTCCGCGATGGGAAAAATACGGCAACACACCATTTATGCCTCTTGAAGAAGGTCAGGTTTTTACTATTGAACCAAGGCTGCCGGTAAAAGGTTATGGTGTATCAACTCTTGAAGAAGAAGTATATATTACTAAAGACGGCTGCGAGTTTATTACTAATCCGCAAAAAGAACTTATTCTTATAACGTAAGTTTTTATCATTAAGAAATTTTAGATATTATAGAATCTAAGAAACCTGTACTGCAGTCTCAAGTAGCTTTTGTATTCAACTGACTTAATATATTCATGCAGGAAAATTATTTACGAAATAGTGATATTAATTATATCCGGTTGTTGAACAATCTTCCGGTTGTAGTTTATCATTTTGTTCTTCCTCATAAAGTTATTTTTGCAAACAAATCTTTTTATACTTTTTTCAAAGTAAACCCAGATCAAATTTCAAAGGAGGAATTTCATCCGCCAATCCATCCGAATGATTCGGAAATATTTGATAAGATGTTGTTATCGCTAACCTCAGGTAATAATATTGAAAACATGAAGTTAAGAATTAACTTAATTGATGTGGAGACAAAATGGACTGAGTGGAACATTTCTCCATTAACAGATTCTACAAATGAATTAACAGAATACCAGGTATTGATTCAAGATCTTACCGACAGACGAAAATCCGAATATGCTTTGAAACAGGGTGAGCAGCAGTATAAGCTCATTTTTGATCAGGCTGCCGATATGATCGTTATAATAGACCGGATGGGAAATTTTCTGGATCTGAACACAAAATTTGAAGAAGAAAGCGGCTGGAAGAAAAAAGAAATAATTGGAAAGAACATTTTTACAAGCAGAATAATTACAAATGAATCGGCTCACAAAATATCTTCAAACCTGAGCAGAATAATTTCCGGAATAAATATACCGGAGTTTGAAATTCAGGGAATAACAAAAAAAGGCGATGTGATCGATTTTGAATTACATGCTGTACCGCTGGTAAAAGATGGTACCGTAATCGCTTTCCAGGCTATTCTCAGAAACATTAAAGATAGAAAAATTGTTTTTAAAGCCCTGCGTGAAAGCCAGAGGCAGCTATCGAATCTTATGTCTAACCTGCCGGGCATGGCTTACAGATGTAAATATGATGATCACTGGACAATGGAATTTGTAAGCGACGGCTCATTTGATTTAACCGGATACCCGCCCGATGCATTAATTGGAAATAATCTGATTTCATACGGTCATATTATAGTGAAGGAGGATAAATCCAAAGTTACAGATGAAGTAAATAAAGCGATCAGACAGGATAAACCGTTCAGGTTGAATTACAGAATAAAAACTTCAGAGGGAAAAACAAGATGGGTATGGGAACAGGGAAGTGCTGTCAAAAACAGTTTAGGTAAAATTGAAGCGATAGAAGGATTTATAGCCGATATAACCGAACAAAAACAAATTCAGGAAGCTTTAAGAGAGAACGAAGAATTATATAAAAAATTAATTTCGGCATTACCAGATATGATCGTTATAACCGATTTGAATGGTAATATTCTATTTATGAATGATCTGGGGTTGAAGATAAGCGGTTATAGCTCATTCGAAGATCTGAAAAAGGAAAATATCTTAAATTTTATAGCGGCACGGGATAAAGAAAAAGCATCAGAAAATTTTAAGGAAAGAATATCCGGTAATATCGGTGCCAGGGAATATACCTTTTTCGATAGTAATGGTAATGAAATTGAATTTGAAGTAAACGGGGAAGTTTTAAAAGATAAAGATGATAAACCTTACGGATTGATATTTGCTTGCCGTGATATACGATTACGAAAGCAGGCAGAAAATGCTCTTGCTCAGTCTGAGGAACAGTATAGAACATTGGTTGACAGTATTCAGGATGGAGTGTTTCTTATTCAGAATGGTTTGTTAAAATTTGTGAATAAATCCTTTGCTGATATCATTGGCTATTCTGTTGATGAATTAATCGGTCTGGATTTCAGAGAAGTTGTTGCCCCGGAAGATATAGACCTCGTTACCGGCAATTATAAAAAAAGACAGGAAGGGCTGGAAGTTCCTTCATCTTATGAATGGCGAATGATGCATAAGAATGGTTCAAGGATCTACGTCAACATGAATGTAAGGCTGATTAGTTACCTTGGCAATATTGCAAGCATAGGGACTGTTAAAAACATTTCGCAAAGAAAAAAAATGGAGGAAATACTGCTCCGTCAAAAAAATATTTTAACCGGTGCCGCAGAATCCTCCAACATACTACTTACGGAACCTGACTTTAATGCTGCTATAGAAAAAACACTAAATATACTCGGAGAAAAAACTTCAGTTGACAGGGTTTACATCTTTGAAAACAGCACGGATGTAGAAGCCGGTCTAAATTACATGTCACAAAAGTATGAGTGGGTCAAAGAAAAAATTAATCCTCAAATTCAAAATCCGGAACTTCAGTTGCTTCCGTACGAACCTGATTTTTCAGAATGGTACAAATTGTTTTCAAATGGCGAATATGTATGGTCGTTGGTTAAGGATCTTCAGGGAGAGCAGAAAAGGATAATGGAAGCTGAAGATATCCTGTCAATTCTAGAAGTTCCAATCAAAATAAAAGACAAACTGTGGGGCTTTATAGGATTTGATGATTGCCACGAAGAGCGTGAGTGGACTGAAAGTGAAATATCAATTCTTAAAGCTGCAGCCGGCAGTATTGGAGGTGCAATTGAAAGAGAAAACACAAAGAAAGAACTTATTGCTGCAAAGGAAAAAGCTGAAGAAATGAACAGACTTAAATCAAACTTTCTTGCAAATATGAGTCATGAACTTCGAACTCCATTAATAGCAATCCTTGGTTATGCTGAGTTGCTAAAACTTGAAACTGATAACGAGAACTGGAAAACGATGCTTGAAACTATCCATTCAGGCGGAGGCAGATTGCTTGATACACTTAATGACCTGCTGGATCTGTCTAAAATTGAAGCGGATAAGATAACACTTAATACTGAACCGATTAATGTCGTTGATATGGTTAATGAAGTTGTTTCTTTATTCCGGTCTATATCAGAAAAAAAAGGTATAGAAATTAAAACTATTTTCAATTCGCAAAGTATTGAATGTGAATCAGACAAAAGGATATTAAGATCAATATTAAATAATCTGGTGAGTAATGCTGTTAAATTTACAGAACGGGGTAATGTTCAGGTCGAAACATTGTTTAGCAATTCATCTGCCGGCATTGCAATTGTATTTACTGTTTCAGATTCTGGTATTGGAATTTCAGAGAAGGGCAAAGAAATTATTTTTGATGAGTTCAGGCAGGCAAGCGAGGGATTAAGCAGGCATTTTGAGGGGACAGGATTAGGGCTTACAATAACAAAAAAATTCGTTGAACTTTTAAACGGTACAATTGAATTTACAAGTGAATTAGGTAAGGGATCAACGTTCACTGTAAGCATTCCCGTTAATAAACTTGCAGTTAATGAATATAGCTCTCCAGCTATTGTAGATGAGTTATTAAAGAAAAAGTCCGGTTCAAGGAATAAAATAATTATTGTTGATGATGACCCGGCTTCCCGAAGTGTAATTTCTCTTTTCCTCAGGAAAGAATACGATGTTGATTCTGCTGCAACAGGTGAAGAAGCTGTTGTAATGATGAAGACACAATTTTATGATATGATACTTTTAGATATTAGTTTGGGTAAAGGAATTAATGGTCTGGATCTGGTTAAACTTATAAGAAAGAAAAAAGAGTATTATTCAATACCTGTTATGGCAGTTACAGCCCATGCTATGGTAGGTGATAGGGAAAAATTTCTGAACGAAGGCTTTAACGATTATATTGCAAAACCTTTTACAAAACAGGAATTGATGAAAAAAGTTTCAGGACTCTTTAATAACAAATAGTTTTGGTATTAACTCCCGCTGTCAATCAGATTATAACTATCTCTTATTGAATAAACACTCCATACTTATAATAAACTGAATCTTTCACCATCAAAGAAAAAACAATTATGGGTGCACATATTATTTTCTGTGATCCTCATAAGGCAACAGTCAGAATTCACAATTTCGTAAATATGATTCACGTAACCTATCCTGGTATTCCTCCCAGCTTATTTCAACAGCGCCAAACATTTTAAGATGTTCTGTCATATACTGGACATCGAGTAAAACAAAATCTTTCGCAATCAGTCTTTCCACTAGTTTTATAATAGCTGCTTTAGATGCTTCTGATACTTTAGAGAACATTGATTCGCCGTAAAAAGCTCCACGGAATGTAACGCCGTACAAACCTCCGACAAGTTTACTATTCAGCCAGGTTTCAACAGTATGAACCAGTCCCCGTTTATATAATCTTTTATACGCATCAATCAGTTTACCGGATATCCAGGTTTCTTCTCTGTCTGCACAACCATTAATAACTCCAAGGTAATCAGTATCAAACCTGATCTCAAAATTATTTTTATCGATTGATTTTTTAGCGGATCTCGGAATATTGAATTTATCAAGAGGAATGATGCATCTTACTTCAGGCATATACCAGTTTATATGACCGGTTTCATTATCGGCCATAGGAAAGGCACCGGATGCATATAGCCTGATCATATTATCCGGTTTCAGAAGATCATCTGATATTAATTTCTCTTTACTGTCCATCTGCTTAATATTATGAACAAATATGGTTGAAATAACGAACAATAATAAACAAAATCGAAATTCGAATTATTTTATTTCAAACCAACCATGCTTAAGTTTGTATATTATTTACATTAAAATATTGTATAATTAGATAAAATGTAAACAGGAATTCTATGAAAAAAATTGCCGTTGTTGCTTTGGGTGGAAATGCACTATTAAGAGGAAATCAGGCAGGCACAATTCAACAGCAGGAAAAAAACACTTATGAGACTTGTATAAATCTTTTAAAGCTGCTCGATAATGATTATAACATAGTAATTACTCATGGCAATGGTCCGCAAGTTGGCAATATTCTACTGAGAAATGAAGCAGGCTATAACAATTATAAAATTCCCAAAATGCCTCTGGATATTTGTGTTGCTGACTCTCAGGGCGGAATCGGTTATATGGTCGAACGTCAGCTACGGAATATTCTTTCAGAGAAAAAAATAAAAAAGAATGTTGTAACAGTTGTTACCCAGGTATTGGTGGACCGGAATGATCCCGCTTTCGAAAATCCTACCAAGCCTGTTGGGGCATTCTATTTAAAAGAGGAGGCTGATCTATTAGCGAGAGCTAATAACCTGATATTCAAAGAAGACTCAGGAAAACGGGGCTGGAGAAGAGTTGTTGCTTCCCCTGAACCGAAAGATGTTTTAAATAAAAAAAGTATTAAAACTCTTGTTAAAAAAGGAAACATTGTTATTGCAGTTGGCGGCGGCGGCGTACCGGTTTACAGGGATGAGAAAAAACATCTGCAGGGAATTGAGGCTGTTATAGATAAAGATCTTGCTTCGGCTTTGCTTGCATATGAAATAGATGCCGATGATTTTTTTATTCTTACAGATGTTCCTAAAGTCTATCTTAACTTTGGTAAACCGGATCAATCCGCGCTTAACACAATTACAGTTGAACAGGCGGAGGAATATCAAAGTCAAGGTCATTTTGCTGCAGGCAGTATGGGACCCAAAATAAAAGCAGCTATCCATTTTATAAGAAATGGCGGCAAGGAAACAATCATAACCGAATCGACACAGCTAGGGAATCCGGATAGCGGCACTAAAATCGTGAAAACTTTATAAAAATATTTAACATATGAAAACATATCAATTTAAACAGGAGTAATAAATGGCAATAAATATGAAAGGTAAAAATCTTATTTCAATTGCTGATTTGTCAATTGAAGAAATCTACCAGATTTTTGATGTGAGTAAATCACTTAAAGAAAAATTATATACAGGCGAACCACACAAATTACTTGAAGGAAAAACTCTTGGAATGATCTTTACTAAAAGATCAACAAGAACAAGAGTATCTTTTGAAACTGGTATTTACCAGTTAGGCGGAATCGGTATGTACTTCGGTCCTAACGATCTTCAGTTAGGAACAAGTGAAAGCATTTCGGATACTGCAAAGGTACTGGGAAGATATTTAAATGGAATAATGATCAGAACGTTTGATCATACGGATGTAGTTGAACTTGGTAAGTATGCGGGAATTGCAGTTATAAACGGATTGACTGATTTACTTCATCCATGCCAGGTAATGACAGATCTGTTCACCATATTAGAGAAAAAGAGAAAACTGCAGGGTCTTAAACTTGCTTATATAGGTGACGGAAACAATATGGCTCACAGTTTATTAAACGGCTGTTCAAAAGTTGGAATGAATATTTCAATTGCATCTCCCTCCGGTTATAAACCGAACAAAGATATTGTAGATAACGCAAAGAAATTTGCAAAGTATATGGGATCTAAAATTGAAATTACAGATGATCCTGTTGCAGCAGTTAAAAATGCTGATATAGTTTACACAGATGTTTGGGCAAGTATGGGTCAGGAACAGGAAGCTGCAGACAGAAAGAAAAAATTTGCTAAGTACCAGGTAAATCCTAAATTAGTTAAAAATGCAAAAGATGATTATTTGTTTATGCATTGTCTACCTGCACACAGAGGTGAAGAAGTAGTAAATGAAGTTGCTGATTCCTCAAACTCTGTTATTTTTGATGAAGCTGAAAACAGGCTTCATGTACAGAAAGCTATAATGGCTTTACTTATGTAATTTTATAAAGCATCTCCGGACATTAATAACTCCTGAATCCGGAGATGCTCTTACTCATGCCTATCTTGAATAGATATAATTATTCAATACTTCCACAGTGCTTTTACAGGATAATAAGTCAGTCTCAAGAAGATCTCCCATAGATAATACTCCGGCAAGGTCTTCACCATCCATTATAAGTATATGCCTGATCTTTGCCTGCTGCATTCTTGCAAATGCCTCTTCGTGAGATTCATCAATATTTGCAGTCACAAGATTTGTGGACATAACTTCATCGACTATAATTTCATTAAGATCCCTGTTTTTAGCAATTACCCTGTTTACAAGATCACGTTCTGAAAAAACACCGATCAGTTTATTGCCCTGCATAACGGGAAGAAGTCCCACTCCTTTTCCCGCCATAAAACCTACGCAAACTTTTATGCTGGAGCCAGAATTAATTGCGAACAATTCTTTTCCCTGCAGCAATTCACCTAATAGACTCATTTGAACCTCCGTATAAGAACGATTAATAAATTCCGATTAAATAAAATGTTTAATAACAAGTGGGTTTATAACAGTTAAAAATAATTGTTATTCCTGTTTTTTATTATAAGTGGATTGAAAGTGAAATAAGGGACATAGGTTCAAATTAGTATTGAAGATAAGTGATCATTTTATAGCGGGGAACAGAAACGGTAAAACACTTTTATTTTGGTTTATCAGATGAAATGCAGTTTTGATATTGCTATTCAGATAAAATTGAAACTGCTTATGTTTATACTTCAGTTCTGCTGATAAAATCTTTAATAACTTCATCCTCAGATTTGGCGAGATCTTCAGGTTTACCGATAAAATAAATTTTTCCTTCATTTATCATAGCAACTTTATCAGCCACATTTTTTACACTGTACATATCATGTGTTACAACAATAGAGGTTACATTAATTTTATCGGAAAGTTCTTTTATAAGTCCGTCTATTGAATCCGACATAATAGGGTCGAGCCCTGTTGTCGGTTCATCATAAAGTATATAATCAGGATTGGTTACCAGAGCTCTTGCAAGTCCGACTCTTTTTTTCATACCGCCGGAAAGTTCAGCAGGTTTAAGATTCCCGGCATCAGATAAACCTACAAGACCGAGTTTTTCATCAACAACTTTTTTTACATGTTCTTTGGAATACTTATTAAAAGATTCCGTTAATGGTAGAGCGACATTTTCTTCCACAGTCATAGAATCGAACAAAGTAGCGCCCTGGAAAAGAAATCCGAATTTTCTCCTGAG